>JBILPX010000285.1:0-4434 GCA_044373565.1 Roseomonas sp. | reverse complement strand
ACGGTGCGCATGCTGGGCACCGCGCGTTGGTTCGCGCCAGAGATCGGGGATTTGCTGGAGCGCCGCTTCAAGGAAACTGTGACCGGCATTGCCGCTGCCATGGGGGCTAGTGCCACCGCCGTGTTTGCCCGCGCCTATCCGGCGACGATCAATGAGGTGGAAAGCGTGCATCTGGCAGCAAAGGCCGCACGCGCCGTGCAGGGTGAAGCCCGCGTGCTGCCCATGGCAAAACCAACCATGGGGGGCGAGGATTTTTCCTTCATGCTCAATGCCAAGCCAGGCGCTTATCTGATGCTAGGCGGCGGGCGCGGGCCGAATGAGGCGCAGGTGCATCACCCGCTTTATGATTTTAACGACAATATCCTGCCGGTTGGCGCTTCCTATTGGGCGACGCTGACGGAACAGTTATTGCCGCGTGGGTGAATCTACCCGAGCGCGCTTTCCGTCACATCTTCCGCGACCAACCCGGCAAAGCCGGGCGTGCGCTTGATTGCGCCGGCGGAAAGCATGCCGCGTTCCAATTGCGCCAGCGCTTCCTGTGGGAAGCGCGGCGTTTCGGTCCAGAGCTTCACTGATTTATAGCGGGCAATGGCGCGCACCATCAGCGCGTGATCGCCGCCTTCGAAGAAATTCGCGATGCAGGCTACGATTTCCTGCGGGGATGCAGTGGTGAACCAAGTGAGAGTCCGCCCCAGCCCGCGCACCATCGCTTCCATCGCCGCGCGCTTGGCGGCAATCACATCGGTGCGGGCATAAAAGGCCGTATAGGAAGTGGGGCCGCGGCTGGCTTGCGCATACCAGACATGGCCTGTGCCGGCGGCTTCCATCTGGCTTACCAACGGTTCAAAAAGCTGCGCCACATCAATAGTACCGGCAGCAACGGCGGCGGCATTGGCCGGCATGGTCTGGTCCGTGATCCGCTTGATTGCAGCGGGATCAATCCCCGCCTGGCGGATATCATCCTGTAGCGTCCACCAAGGTGTCGGCACTTCGCTCACCGTGCCAAACGTCATGCCCGCCAGATCACGCAGTTTGAAGCCGGGGTTGGGTTTGCGGCCCACAAGAAAGAATGGATCACCCATCACCACCGCGCCGAATAAGCGCAAGGGGCAGGCGTGATCGGCATCATGCGCCAGCAGCAAGCGCATTGGCCCACCCCAGGCGAGGTCCGCCGTTCGGTCCAGCACGGAATCCTTCGCAAGCGATGGCACCGCGCCGGGCAGCAGTGTTACCTCCACCCCCTCTGCCGCGTAATCGCCGCGCGCTAGTGCGGCATAGAACGGCGCGTAAAACAGCGCGCGGAAGGGTTCCTGAACCTTGAGCTGATGAGTGGCCATCGGGCTTCAGCCGCGGCCTTCGAAGGGCATCTTGGTCGCCTTGATGGTCATGGTGAAGATATTCGCCTCCAGCGGCAGATTGGCCATATGCAAAATGGCATTGCCAACATGCGCGGCATCCATGGTGGGTTCCACCGCGATGCTACCATCGGCCTGCTTCACACCGCGCGTCATGCGTTGCGTCATGGGCGTCGCGGCATTGCCGATATCAATCTGCCCCGCGCAAATATCGTATTTGCGGCCATCGAGCATGAGGGATTTCGTCAGCCCCGTGATGGAATGCTTGGTGGTGGTATAGGGCGCGCTATCCGGGCGCGGCGTATGCGCGCTGATGGACCCGTTATTGATGATGCGCCCGCCCTGCGGCGTTTGATCCTTCATGATGCGGAATGCAGCCTGGGCGCAGAGGAAGCAGCCGGTCAGATTCACACCGACAACGCGGGTCCAATCGGCATAAGTCAGATCTTCAAAGGCCACACCTGGCACATTGGTGCCGGCATTGTTGAACAGCATATCCAAGCGCCCGAAACGCTGCTTCACGGTGGCGAAAAGCGCATCCACCGCGGCGGGGTCGGACACATCGGAAGGCACGGGCAAAGCGCGTGATCCTGCCGCGCCGGCTAAGGTCACCGTTTCCTGCAAAGCATCCGGGCGCCGGCCCGCCAGCGCCACATTCCACCCATCACCCAGCAGCGCCAGCGCGGCGGCGCGCCCCACGCCACTGCCCGCGCCGGTGACGACCGCGACTTTGCCTGTTGTGCTCATTTGACCTGTCTCCTCAAGGTTGGGGGCAGCTTGCAGCGCTGTGCCCCGGCTGGCAATCCGCCGCCATCAATAGGTGGCGCGCCCGCCCGATATGTCGAAAACCGCGCCGGTGGAAAAGGAACAGGATTCGGAGGCCAGCCAGCAGACCAATTCCGCGATTTCTTCCACCTGCACAAAGCGATCCATCGGGATCTTTGACCGCATCCAGGCGATTTGCTGCGGTGTCATTTGCTTGAAGATATCGGTCTCAGCCGCCGCCGGCGTCACGCAATTCGCCAAGACGCCACTGCCCGCCAATTCCTTGCCGAGCGATTTCGTCAGCCCAATCAAGCCCGCCTTGGAAGCGCTGTAATGCGACGCATTCGGATTGCCTTCCTTGCCCGCGATGGAGGCGATGTTCACCACACGCCCATAGCCTGCGGCGCGCATATGCGGCACCACGGCGCGAGAGACGATGAACGGTGCGATGAGGTTCACCTCAATCACGCGGCGCCATTCCGCCACGGGCAATTCCCACACTGGTGCATTGCTGCCCGTGATGCCGGCATTATTGACCAGGATATCCACGCGCCCATGGGCAGAAAGGGTTGCCTGCGTCGCGGTTTCCACCGCCGCCGCATCAGTCAGGTCCAGGATATGGGTGCTGACCTTGTGGGCCTGCCCAAGCCGCGCGGCGGCTGCCTTGGAAGCGGCTTCATCTATATCCCAAATGGCAATGGCTGCACCCCGGGCGGCGGCCAATTCCGCCACGGCAAGCCCAATGCCGCGCGCTGCTCCGGTAATCACCGCAACCCGGCCGGCCAGATCAGTTTTCGCCATGTCATTCCCTCCGTTTCCGCCAGTTTTGACGGGAAAACCGCCCCTGGAAAGAGGCTAAGGCTTCCCGCGCGCCGAAATGCCTGCCTATAGTCATGTCAGCTGGTACACGAAGCCAGTAAAAAAAAGGGAGAAACGTCATGAATCGTAGGCAATTGCTTGGAGCAACCCTGGCGGCCGCTGGCCTTGCCGCGCCGGCGGTGGCGCGCGCGCAGCAGGCCATTACCCTAAATGGCGCGGTGCAGTTCAATGATGAGCACGTCTTCACCCGCGCCCTGGTGCGTTTTGAAGAGTTGGTGAAGCGCTACTACACCGCAGGGCCGGTGAATTTCGTGCTGCACAAGAACAGCAGCCTGGGGCTTGAGAAGCAGTATTTCGAATATATGTCGGCGGGCCGAGGTGCGGTGGATTACGGCATTGTCTCCCCGGCGCACATGTCCACCTTCAGCCGCGCCGCCCCCTTTGTGGATGCGCCCTTCCTGTTCCGTGACCTCAAGCATTGGAACCAGGTGCTGGATCAAAACCTTTTCGCGCCTGTGGCGGATGAGGTGGAACGCCGCGCCCGCGTGATGCTGATCGGCTATGCCGGCGGCGGTGTGCGTAATATCTTCGCCAATAAGCGCATCACCAATATGGCAGAACTGCGGGGCCTTAAGGTGCGCGTACAGGGCGCGCCGATCTGGTCGCGCACCTTCCAGGCGGCGGGCATGGCGCCTTCTGTCATCGCCTATAATGAAGTCTATAACGGCATTCAGAATAATGTGATCGAAGCCGGTGAGAATGAGGCCGCGGGCGTGGAGGCGATGCGCTTTTTTGAAGTGGCGCCAAACCTGATCATGACTGAACACGCGATCACCATCCGCCCGATCTGTTTTTCGAGCCAAACGCTTTCCCGCCTGCCACCTGCCTTGCAGGAAGCGGTGAAGCGCGCGGGGCGTGAAGCCGGCACCTTCGGGCGTGAAGCGGAAAGCAGCGAAGACGGGCAGAAAATTGCGGCACTGGAAAGCGCGGGGCGTTTGCGGCGCATTCCTTTCACTGATCGTGCCGCGCTGAAGCGCGCGGTTGATCCGGTGATGGAAGCCTACGCCAAGGAAGTGGGTGCGGAGAGCATCTTCACCCGCATCAATGGACTGACATCGTAATGGCCTTTCGCCTTCCAGCGGCGATGCGCTGCTGGAAGGCGATGCCCAATAAGAAAAAACTTCAGTCGCCGGATAGGTAATGGGGGGCGTCATGCGCGAAACGGGTGTGCGTCATGCCATGCAAAGAATGGCTGATCTCTACAGTCGCTTTCTGTCGGTACTGCTGGCACTTTGTGTTTTTATCCTGATCTTTCCGGTGGCTTTGCAGGTTTTTGCGCGCTTCACGGATTTCCTGCCGCATTACATCTGGACCGAGGAAATGGCGCGCTTCCTGCTGGTATGGACCGTCATGATCGGCGCCATGGTGGGGCTGAAGGAAGGCATCCATTTCAATGTGGATCTTTGGCCTGACATGAAAGGCCGCCCGCGCGCCG
>JBILPX010000042.1:0-14480 GCA_044373565.1 Roseomonas sp. | reverse complement strand
TCTGCTTCTTGCGCGCTTCATTCGCCTTTTTCTGCTGCTCGTATTTGTATTTCCCGTAATCCAGGATCTTGCAGACAGGCGGCACAGCATTGGGCGAGATTTCCACCAGGTCCAGGCCGAGATCATAAGCGCGGATCAGCGCTTCGCGGGCAGACATGACGCCCATCATCTCTCCGGCGTCATCAATCAGGCGAACCTGAGGGACACGGATTTCATCATTGATACGCGGGCCTTCACGCGCGGGGGCCTGCTGGGCGGCGGGCATAGGGGGTCGAGCTATGGTACTCTCCTGTCGTGGTTATCAGAGCGACGTATTTATGGGCTTTTGGGGAGCCGTCTGCAAGTTTTCCCTTGGCTTTGCCGCCCATGAAAGGCGGAAATCCAGGACAAAATAGCGCTCAGCCCCGCAAATCCGGCGGCGTCGCCTCGGCAGCCAGTAGCGCCACGGCATCGGCAAGCTTCAGCGTTTCCTGATCCCGCCCTGGCAGGCGGCGGAGCACGATGGTGCCTTCCTCAGCTTCTCGCCGGCCAATCACCGCCAGGATGGGCACGCGCTGATCAATGTGATCCACCACCTTGCGGTTGATTTTCTCGTTTCTAAGGTCAAGCGAAACCGCAACCCCAGCCTTTTGCAGCGCGGCTGCCGCCTGGCGGGCGAAGGGTGCGGCCTCATCCACAATGGTCGCCACCACCACCTGAACGGGGGCGAGCCAAAGCGGGAAGCGCCCGGCATGTTCTTCGATCAGAATACCCAGGAAGCGCTCAAAAGACCCAAGGATGGCGCGATGCAGCATGACAGGGCGGCGGCGCGAGCCATCTTCCGCGACATATTCTGCATCCAGCCGCTCTGGCAGCACGAAATCCACTTGCAGCGTGCCGCATTGCCAATCCCGGCCAATCGCGTCGCGCAGCACGAATTCCAGCTTGGGGCCGTAGAACGCGCCCTCACCGGGGTTCAATTCATATTCAACGCCCGCAATGCGGCAGGCGTCTTTCAGCGCGCCTTCCGCCTGGTCCCACACCACATCCGCCCCCGCGCGCCGCGCCGGGCGATCTGAGAATTTCACGCGGAATTCGGTAAAGCCAAAATCGCGGTAGATGGAAGACAAAAGTGCCACGAAACGCACTGTCTCATCGGCAATCTGTTCTTCGGCGCAGAAGATATGCGCGTCATCCTGGACGAAGCTGCGCACGCGCATGATGCCGTGCAGCGCGCCCGAGGGTTCATAGCGATGGCAAGCGCCGAATTCCGCCATGCGCAATGGCAATTCACGATAGGAACGCAAGCCCTGATTGAAAATCTGTACATGGCAGGGACAATTCATCGGCTTTAGCGCCAGCACGCGGTCTTTTTCATCCTCGTCTTCCACGCGCGCCACGAACATATTTTCCCGGAATTTTTCCCAATGCCCGGAAGCTTCCCAAAGCTTGCGATCCACAAGCTGTGGCGTCTTCACTTCCTGATAATCGGCGATATCCAGCCGCCGGCGCATATAGGCTTCCACCGTGCGATAAAGCCGCCAGCCCTTAGGGTGCCAAAAGACCGACCCCACCGCTTCATCTTGCAAGTGAAACAAGCCCATTTCCTTGCCGATTTTGCGGTGGTCGCGCTTTTCCGCTTCTTCCAACTGCAAAAGATAGGCGTCGAGTTCCTTCTGATCGCGCCAAGCGGTGGCATAAATCCGGCTCAGCATGGCGTTGCGATGATCGCCGCGCCAATAGGCGCCGGCCACCTTCATCAGCTTGAAGGCGGTGCCGATATCGCCCGTGCCGCGCATATGCGGGCCGCGGCACAAATCGGTCCAAGCGCCTTGCTTGTAGATGCTGATGATCTCGGATTTCGGCAAATCCTGGATCAATTCGGCCTTGTAGCGTTCGCCCTTGTCGTTGAAGAACCGGATCGCATCCTCACGGTCCCATTCTTCGCGCATAAAGGCATCATTGCGCGCGATGATGTCGCGCATCTTCGCCTCGATCTTGGCGAAATCATCCGGCGTGAAGGGCTCATTGCGCGCGAAATCGTAATAGAAGCCGTTTTCAATCGAAGGGCCGATCGTGACTTGCGTGCCCGGGTAAAGCGCCTGCACGGCTTCGGCCAGTACATGGGCGCAATCATGGCGGATCATCTCAAGCGCTTCTGGGTCGCGGCGCGTGATGAAGCGCAGCTTCGCATCCTGTTCGATGGTCGCCGAAAGATCGCGCAGCTTCCCATCCACTTCCATGGCAAGTGCCGCCTTGGCCAGGCCAGGGCCAATCGCCGCCGCGATAGTCGTGCCCGTCACCGCGCCGTCAAATTGGCGGATGGAACCATCGGGCAGGGTAATCGCGGGCATGAACAGCGTCCTATTGGTTGAAAGCAGGCCGGACCATGGGCAGAGGCCCCTTCCGGGTCAAGCCGTTACGGCGGTTTGATTTATCAAATCCTGAAGGGCGCCCTGCACATCGGCAAGCGGCAGGCTTGCCAAGGGCTGGCACCGCAGCACCGCCACACGCGGGCCACGCGGGGCGCAAAGCGCGGGGTCGCTATCCTCACCGAACAGCGCCAGGGTCGGGCAGCCAGCCACGGCGGCCAGATGGGTCGGACCGGTGTCATTGCCGATGCAAAAGGCCGCCCGCCGGGCAAGGGCCGCGATATCGGCGAAGCTTGTCTTGCCCGTCAGGTCGCGCGCGCCGGGGGCGGTTTGCGTGATGGTCGCTCCCAGGCTGGCTTCTGCCGGGCCACCCAGGATGACGGCTGGGATATTCAGCGCCGCCGCCAAAGCAGCGAAATTCTCCACCGGCCAACGCTGGGCCGGCCTTCCGGGGGAAGCGCCCGGGATCAGCAGCGCAAAGCGCGCCGGCAAAGCGAAGCGCCCGATATCGGCATCCAGCCAGGCGAGTTCTGGTACCGGGAAATGGCCGATCCCGGCCATTTCCAATTGCTCCCGCTGGCGTTCCACCGTGTGCATGAAATCGCGGCGCGGATTGGCGTGCGGGTGAGAAGCGCCCGCGGCAATGCCGGACCATTCCACCCCGCGCCCGACCAGCCAGCGATAGCGCGATGAACGGTCAGAGGTCTGCAAATCATAAACCCGATCAAACCGAGCGCCGCGCAATTGCCGCGCCAAAGCCCAAAGCCCGGCGAGGCCCCTGGGCCGGCCATTTTCCCAAACCTGATCGAACCAGGGCGCCTGCCGCGCCAGGGGCGCGAAGGGCGGCGTCGTCAGCAGCGTAATCTCCGCCCCCGGGTGATGGGCGCGAATCGCGGCGAAAGGCCCGAAGGCTTGGGCGAAATCCCCAAGCGCGCCCAGCTTGATCACTAGGATGCGCGGCGTCATCACAGCACTTCCCGATAGACGGCGATGGTCGCTGCCTGCATGGCGGCAGTCGTGTAGCCCGAAAGCACTGCCGCCCGCGCCCGCGCGCCAAGCGCCGCGCGTTCTTCTGCCGGCAGGGCAAGCGTCTTGCCGATGGCGTCTGCCAGTGCCGCGGCATCACCAGGCGGGGTGCGCCAGCCGGTCACGCCCTCGGCCACTGTTTCGCGAGGCGCGCCAAGGTCACTCGCAATCACGGGCCGCGCCATGGCCTGGGCTTCGATCACGGTGCGGCCAAAGGCTTCCGCATCGGTAGAGGCATGGACAACGACATCCGCCAGCATCAGCGCCGCCGGCATTTCATTGGCGTGGCCCACCAGGCGCACGCGATCCTGCAAGCCGAGGCTTTCAATGCGGGCTTCCAATTCAGCGCGAAAGGCTGGGCGTTCTTCCGCATCACCGACCAACAGGGCAAGCGAATCCCCCGGCAGGTGGGCCATGGCTTCCACCAGCACCATCTGGCCCTTCCAGCGCGTCACACGCGCCGGCAGCATGATGATCGGGCGGCCTTCGGGCAGGCCCCAAGCGGTGCGGAGCTTTTCGAGCCTTTCGGCACTCACCAGACCAGGGTCAAAGCGCCGAGGGTCAACGCCGCGTGGGATCACGCGCAGGCGCGCCTCCTCCACCCCATGCCGGGCGCGGATCAGATCAGCGATGAAATGGCTGATGGCAATCACGCGGTCCCCGCGCGCCATGACGGAATTATAGAAGCGCTTGCCTGGGAAGCCCTCATTATAGGCGCCGTGATAGGTGGTGACGAAGGGCAGCCCCGCGCGCCGTGCCGCCATCAGTGCCGACCAGGCCGGCGCGCGGGAACGCGCATGGATCAGCGCCACCCCTTCCGCCCGCGCCAGCGCCGTGAGTGCCGCCGCATTACGCCAAAGGGCGAAGGGCGATTTGGCCGTCAGCGGCAGGGTGATGTGCTTGGCGCCCAAAGCTTCCAGGGCCGGCACCATCTCCCCACCCGCCGAGGCGACTATGGCGCGAAACCCCGCGGCTATCTGCGCCTCGGCAATCTCAAGCGTGCCGCGTTCCACGCCCCCGGAGCGGAGCGCGGGCAGCACCTGCAACAGGGCGGGAGGTTGGGCCGGCATGGCGTAGCGTTAGCGCGGAATCGGGCGCAGGGCGACCTTTGCGCGCAGGAAAGCCCTTGCAGGCAGGGCTCGGGTTCGGCATTTGAGGGGGGTGACCCTTTATTTCACCGCCATGGTGCTGCTTTCGATCGGCACCTTCATCCATTCCAAAAGCCCGGCGCCAGAAATGCGCCCGGCTTCCGAAGCCGCGTCCACCTTCTGGGTTTGGCTGTCGCGCGCGGCGTTCGTCGCCTGGATCGGGCTGATAGTCTGGGGGTTCCGGGAATTACATTGGTCCCAGCCGCTTGCGGCGGTGATGGTATCCTTGGTTGGCAATGCTGTGATTGCCATGCGCGGTCCGCGCGATGCCTGGCCCATGCTGTCCATGGTGTTCAGCGTGTTGGGCCTGGTGGCGGCGGCGATCATTCTATTTGACTGGAACCCGCCGGGTTAACCCGTTGACTGGAACCCAGCGGGTTAACCAGCCGGGATCAGCTTCACCCGCCTGCCATCCACCCCAAGCGCCAATTGGCCAGAGCGTAACGCCAAAGCGGCCTCCCCAAACACTTCCCGCCGCCAGCCATGCAGTGCCGACACATCTTCCTGGCCGGTGGCCAGCTTTTCCAGATCATCGCTGGAAGCGAGCAAGCGGGGTGCGACATCATGCTCCTCAGACTTCGCGGCCAGCAGCACCTTGAGCAGCGCCACCAGCGCGGGGGAAGGCGGCGGGCCGACCTTGTCCTTCTGCAATTGCGGCAATTCTTCTTCGCGCAAAGCGCGGGCCTGACGGATCGCGGCGAGCAACCCCTCACCGCTTTTGCCCTTGGCGAAATTCTCCGAAATCCCCCGCGCGCGGGCCAATTCCGCCGGGCCATCGGGCATGGTGGCGGCTATTTCCAGCAGCGTGTCATCCTTCACCAGCCGCTGGCGCGGGATATTGATGCGCTGGGCTTCGCGTTCCCGCCAGGCGGCGATGGCGCGCAAAACGCCCAAAAACCGCCGGTTTGAAGTACGCGGGCGGAGCTTTTCCCAAGCGGTGTCCGGGTCGGTCAAATAGGTCGCGGGGTCGGCCAGCGCACCCATTTCCTGCCCCACCCAGTCAATCCGGCCTTCCCGTTCCAGGCTTAGCGTGAGGGAGACGAAAATCTTGCGCAGATGCGTCACATCCGCTGCCGCATAGGCCAATTGGCTATCGGATAAGGGCCGGGCGGACCAATCGCTGAAGCGATGGGCCTTGTCTATCTGCACCCCGGCGAGCGACCGGCAAAGCGAATCATAGGACGCCTGATCCCCGAAACCGGCCACCATGGCAGCGATTTGTGTATCGAAAATCGGGTGGGGCACTGCGCCGAATTTCAGCAGAAAAATTTCCACATCCTGCCGCGCGGCGTGGAAGACCTTCACCACATGTGGCTGCGCCATCAATTCGCCGAGCGGGCCAAGATCAAGCCCCGGCGCCAGGGCATCCACCAGCGCTACCTCATGCTGGCCGGCCAATTGGACCAGGCAGAGCTCTGGCCAATAGGTGCGTTCACGCATGAATTCCGTATCCACGGTGACGAAGGGCTCATGTTTCAGCCGGTCGCAAAGCGCGGCGAGGCTGCCTGTATCGGTGATCAGGGCGGGGCTTTGTTCGGCTGCCGGGACGGCATGGCGACGGTTCATGACAGGTTCCATACAGGGGCGCAGGGCCCCGGGAAAGCGGTGGGGTTGACAGAAACCCCTCCCTGGGGCGCTTTCCCCCGCCTTTCCGCCACTTAGGATGAATTTTCGCCATGCACGCCTATCGTACCCATCATTGCGGCGCGCTCCGCGCTTCCGATGCCGGCTCCCCCGCGCGGCTTTCCGGCTGGGTGCACCGCAAGCGCGACCATGGCAGCTTGCTGTTCATTGATTTGCGCGATCATTACGGCATGACGCAATGCGTGGTGGCGCAGGGTTCGCCCGTGCTGAAGCTGCTGGAAGAACTCCGCCCCGAAAGCGTGATTACGGTCACGGGCGATGTGGTGCCGCGCGAAGCCGGCACGGTGAATGCCAAGCTGCCGACCGGCGCGATTGAACTTCGCGTGCGTGAAGTGGAAGTGCAATCCGCCGCCGAAGTGCTGCCCATTCAAGTGGCGGGTGATGCCGAATTCCCTGAAGAATTGCGCCTGCGCTATCGCTTTTTGGATCTGCGGCGGGAGCGGCAGCATCGCAATCTGATGCTGCGCAGCCAGGTGATTTCTTCCATCCGGCGGCGGATGATTGATCAGGGTTTTACGGAATTCCAAACCCCGATCCTGACGGCTTCAAGCCCCGAAGGCGCGCGGGATTTTCTGGTGCCGGCGCGGCTGCATCCGGGCAAGTTTTATGCGCTGCCGCAGGCGCCGCAGCAATTCAAGCAGCTTTGCATGGTTGCGGGGTTTGATCGCTACTTCCAAATTGCACCCTGCTTCCGTGATGAGGCTTCGCGCGCGGATCGTTCCCCAGGCGAATTCTACCAGCTTGATTTCGAAATGTCCTTTGTGACGCAGGAAGATGTCTTCGCCGCGATTGAGCCCGTGCTGGCTGGCGTGTTTGAGGAATTTGCCGATTGGTCCGGCACGAAGCGGGCGGTGACGCCGGCACCCTTCCCGCGCATCCCGTATCAGCAGGCGATGCTGGAATATGGTTCGGATAAGCCGGATTTGCGCAACCCAATCAAGATCACCGATGTGAGTGCGCATTTCGCGGGTGGCGGCTTTGGCTTGTTTGCCAAAGTGACCGCATCGGGTGGCGTGGTACGCGCCATTCCAGCACCTGGCGCGGCGGGCCGTCCGCGGTCCTTCTTTGATGGGTTGAATGATTGGGCGCGCGCGGAAGGCCAGGGCGGGCTTGGTTATATCGCCTGGGATGCAGATGGCGCGAAGGGGCCGATTGCCAAGAATTTGGAGGCTGATCGCGTGGCCGCCATTGCCGCCGCTTGCGGGCTTGGCGCGGGCGATGCGGTGTTCTTTGTGGCGAATAAGGCAGCGGAGGCCGGGAAATTCTCCGGCGCCGTACGCAATCGTGTGGGTCGTGATCTTGGTCTTCTGGAAGAAAACGCCTTCCGCTTCTGCTGGGTGACAGATTTCCCGATGTATGAACGGAATGAAGACACCGGCCAGATCGAATTCAGCCATAACCCCTTCTCCATGCCGCAAGGCGGGCTGGAAGCGCTGAATTCCATGGACCCCTTGGACATCAAGGCCTTCCAATACGACATTGTCTGCAACGGGATTGAGCTTTCGTCAGGCGCCATCCGCAACCATCGCCCGGATATCATGATCCGCGCCTTTGAAATTGCGGGCTATCCTGCCGAAGAAGTGGAACACCGCTTCGGCGGCATGCTGAATGCCTTCCGTTATGGCGCGCCGCCGCATGGTGGCTCGGCGCCTGGCATTGACCGGATTGTGATGCTGATCGCCGATGAACCCGCGATTCGTGAGGTGATCCTGTTCCCCATGAACCAGCAGGCAGAAGATTTGATGATGGGTGCGCCGGCCCGCGTGCCGCCGGAACGGCTCAAGGAATTGCACATCAAGTTGGATCTGCCGCCGGTTAAGGGTGCCAAGCCGGGCTGATCGGGCACCGCGAAATTTTATTGTGAAAGATCAATTCTGATCCGCCGGAATCGGCTATATCAGACGAAAGCGGCCTCTGCCGCCCGGAGTATCCGATGCGGTTTCCTGCCCTGCTGGCCCTTGCGCTGATCCTGCCCGCCACCCCTGGCCTGACCCAGGGGGCGAAGGATGCGCCCGCCGCCACCGCGCCGCTCGCGCCACTCACGGCGCGTGCGCTGGCATCCCATCGCGGCATCTATGCGCTGACGCTGGATCGTGCGCGGGAGAATGCGACCATTGTTGATGTCTCTGGCGCGATGCTATTTGAAATAATTGACGCCTGCGAAAGCTGGGCGTCGCGCCAGCGCTTCACCATGACGCTGCGCAACCGCGAAGGCACAGAACTTGAAACAGGTTCTGATTACGCCACGCTGGAATCCATGGATGGCCGGAATTTGCGTTTCAGCCTGACGCATATGAGGCAAGGCGCTGTCAGCAGCCGCGTGGCCGGCCAGGCGGAGCTGACTGCGGATGGCAGTGGTGTCGCGCGCTACAGCGAACCGGAAGTGAAGGAATTGCCCATCCCAGCCGGGACGCTGTTGCCCAATACCCATACCATCGCCGCGCTGAACGCAGCCCGCGCCGGCCAACGCTTGCTGGTCGCGCCGATTTTCGATGGCACCACCGCCGATGGCGCGCAGCAGACGACGACAGTTTTGTCGCCCTGGCAGGGGCCGCAGCCCGTGCCTGAAGCGCCGAGCCTTTCCACGCTCGGTTCATCGCGCATGCGCATCGCCTTTTTTGAACCCGATGCCGAACAGGCTGGTGGGGCGAGCACGCCATCCTATGAAGTCTCGCTCCGCTACTTCGAAAATGGCGTCGCGGATGACATGATCATGGATTTCGGCGATTTCACCGTGCGCGCCAAGTTGGTGAAGTTGGAAGACGCGCCCGGCGGTTGCTAGAGCAGATCGCGTTCAGATGGCAAATCTGAACGCGTGAAGATGCTCGAAAAACAAAGCTCTAGAGCGGGTTGCGTGAACCCATGTGAACGCAACATGCGCTAAACCCGCCGCAGGTTCCACAAAAACGGGTTCGGCCCTTGCAGCACGCCGGATAATTCACGCCGGAAGGCCGTGCGCAGACGGAACAGCCCAGTCGGCGCGAAGGGCAGCGATTCCCAGGTGATTTCCTGCAAGCGCCGCATTGCGGCATCCTGCCCCGCCTGATCATCCGCGGCGATCCAGGCTTCCACCTGCGCTTCGGCTTCCGCATCACTCGGCCAGCCAGGCCAGGCAGCCAGCCCATTCATGCGAATGGCGAAGCTCACGGCCGGATTGGCGATGGTCGCTGCCGGACCATTGGTATTGTGCAAATGCCAGCCACCCTGCGCCGGCGGATTCCGATTGGCGCGCCGCGCGAGAATGGTGGCCCAATCGGCTTCGATGGGCTGGATATTCACGCCGAGCTTGCGCATCAGTTCCACCGTCAGGCGGCCTTGCTGTGTCACGGCGGGAAAGTCGCTCGGGTTGATGTGGATGATGGGCTCGCCGGCGTAACCCGCTTCCCGCAACGCCGCGCGGGCGCGTTCCATGGCCGCTTCGCCGCGCGCAGCGGGGGGGAATTCCACCACGCCTGGCAGACCGCAAGGGAACATGGCGTGGCATTCCTGCCAGTCACCTTGAAGCGCCACCGCCGACATGAAATCCGATTGCACGATCACATCACGAATGGCGCGGCGTACCCGCACATCATTGAAGGGCGCGTGCAAATGATTGAACCGCAGAAAACCAAGAAAGCCATTCGGGTCATAAATCTGGGTTTGCGTATTGCGGTCCCGTTCCAGCACCGGCACCAGATCCGGCAGCGGGTATTCAATCCAGTCAATTTCACCGGTGCGGAGTGCGGCCGCCGCCGTGCCGCCATCTGGAATCCAAATCATCTCCAGCCGGTCGAAATGCACGCGCTTGCCGCCGGAAGCGGCTTCCGCGGGCTCATCGCGCGGCACATAGGCGTCATTCCGCGCATAATGGCTGCCGCTGCCTTGCACATAGTCACTGGCAATGAAGCGCCACGGCCCGCTGCCGATCATGTGTTCCAGGCCGAGTGAACGATCACCGGGATTACTTGCAATACGTTCCGGCATCATGAAACAGGGCGAAGCGCCCGGTTTGGCCAAAGCATCAAACAGCGCGGGGAATCGCCGATGCAGGCGAAATTGGATGGTGCGGTCATCGGCGGCGGAAAGCTCAGCCGTTGCGCGCATCAGGATTTGGCCGAAGCCGTCGCGGCTGGCCCAGCGCTTGATGCTCGCCACGCAATCGGCGGCGCGCACGGGCTCGCCATCATGCCAGCGCAAGCCATCGCGCAGGCGGATTTTCACGAGCTTGCCGTCATCCTCAACGCTATGGCCTTCCGCCATTTGCGGGCGCGGCTGAAGCGCGCGATTGGCGCCATAGAGTGTGTCAAACACGCAATAGCCATGCGTGGTGATGATGGTACTGGGGCTGAAGATCGGGTCCAGATTGGCGAGTGCGGCCTGCGGCATGAAGCGCAGCGTCCGCGCGCGGCTGGTTTGCGCCAAAGCGGGGCGCGCCAAAGGCGCGGCCAAGGCGGTGGTGAGAAGTGTGCGGCGATGCATCCCCAAATCCTTCGTTTCCTGTCGGATGACGCGGGAGGGGGGCTTTGGCCCAGCACGCGCCAGCCCTGCCAAGGGCAAAACGCGAGCAAACGGGCGATGCACCGTTCCCTACGCCGGTCCGAACCGGGTCAGGTTCCAGGGGTCGCGGGTGAAGCCCGCCTCTCAGCCCCAAAAGGGCTCCCCCAGGTGTCTCGGCGCGTAAATTGCGCCTGCGTGGCCTGTTGCGCAAGCCCAGCGGTGGCGCGGGGGGCGTGCAACGGGGTAGAAGGGGCGTAACATTCGCCAAAGGAAAACGCCCATGTCGAGCACCATTGCCCTGCCATCTGTTATTCGCCTTCATCCCGGTGATGGCGTAGTGATTGCGCGCATTCCGCTGACACCCGGCACCGAAGTGGCGCCCGGCATCAGCGTGGGCGAAAGGCGTATCCCGCCTGGGCATAAGGTCGCGATCCGTCCACATGCGAAGGGCGAGCCCATTCGCCGCTACGGCCAGATCATTGGCTTTGCGACGGATGCAATTGAACCCGGCGCCTGGGTGCATACGCATAATTGCGAAATGGGCGATTTCGCGCGGGATTACGCCTGGGGCCTGGATGCGAAGCCGACCGATTATGTTGATGTACCGGCCAGCTTCATGGGCATTCGCCGCGCCGATGGCCGTGTCGCGACACGCAATTACATCGGCATCATCACCTCCGTGAATTGCTCCGCCCATGTCGCGGAATTGATCGCGCGACAGTTCGAGAAGAACCCGATCACCGGTGATGATCCGCTGTCGCCTTGGGGCAATGTGGATGGCGTGGTGGCGCTGACGCATAAAACCGGCTGCGGCATGACCATGGATGAACCCTTGCGGGTGCTGCGCCGCACCTTGGCGGGCTTCGCGCGGCATGCGAATTTTTCGCATGTGATCGCGATTGGCCTTGGGTGCGAAGTCAATCAGCTTGGCCCCATGCTGGAAGAACAGCGCCTGACCGGACGGCTGCGCAGCATGGATATTCAAGATTTTGGTGCGCGCGTGACCGTGATGAAAGGGATAGATTTCGTGAAGGAAGTGCTGGCGGAATCCAATACCGCCAAGCGCGAAGCCGTGCCTGCTTCAGAACTTTGCGTAGCTTTGCAATGCGGCGGTTCGGATGGCTATTCCGGCATCACCGCCAATCCTGCCTTGGGCGTGGCGTCTGATTTGCTGGTCCGCCATGGCGGCACCGTTATCCTTTCCGAAAGCCCTGAGACCTATGGCGCGGAACATTTGCTGACGCGCCGCGCGACCTCTCGCGACGTCGGCCAGAAACTTGTTGACGTAATGCATTGGTGGGAGGATTACACGGCGCGCCAAGGTGCCGAGATGAATGCCAATCCCTCGCCGGGCAATAAGGCCGGAGGGCTGACCACCATTCTGGAAAAATCTCTTGGCGCCATGGCCAAGGCCGGCACCACCAATCTGGTGGAGGTTTATCGCTATGCCGAACCCGTCACCGCCAAGGGTTTCGTGTTCATGGATACACCTGGCTATGACCCGGTGGGTGCGACTGGCCAGGTGGCGGGCGGCGCCAATCTGGTGTGCTTCACCACCGGGCGCGGCAGCGTTTTCGGCATGAAGCCTGCGCCTTCCATCAAGCTTGCCACCAATACCACCATGTATGATCGCTTGTCGGAAGATATGGACATCAATTGCGGCACGGTGCTGACGGGTGGTGAAAGCGTGCAGGCATGTGGTGAGCGCATTTTTGAATTGATGCTGCGCACCGCTTCCGGCGAGCCCACAAAAAGCGAGGCGCTTGGCTTCGGCGCGCAGGAATTCGCGCCCTGGATGCTGGGAGCCACCATGTGACCCGCGCTGAGACGAAGCGGGAGATTCTGCGTATCGCGCAAGCGCTGGATCAGGCGGGTATGATGCCCTCCAAATCCGGCAATGTCTCGGCGCGCGATGCGAAGGGCTTTATCATCACGCCGGCGGGCCTGCCTTATGCGCGGACCACGGTTGCTGATCTGGTGACAACGGGCATGGATGGCACGCCGCTTGGCCGTGCGAAGCATCGGCCTTCTTCCGAATGGCGGCTGCATGCGGCGATTTACGCGGCGCGGCCCGAGGTGATGGCGGTGGTGCATACGCATTCCCCTCGCGCCACCGCGCTTTCCTGTGCGCGCAAGGGTATTCCGCCCTTTCATTACATGGTGCTGCTGGCGGGTGGGCCGATTACCTGCGCGGAACACGCGACGGCCGGCACGCAAGCGCTTGCGGAAAACGCGCTTAGCGCCATGGCTGGGCGGCGGGCGGTGTTGCTCGCCAATCATGGTGTTGTAGCGGCGGGTGCGACACTCGCGACCGCCCATGCGCTGGCCTTGGAGGTTGAGAATCTTGCCGGCCAATATCTCGATCTATTGGCGGCGGGGCTGAAGCCCGTGTTGCTGACGGATGCGCAATTGGCCGAAGCGGCGGCGCATTTCGCGGGGTATGGCAGGGGCTAGGTTTCGCTGACAGGCCCGCGCGTGATCGCGGTGAGTTCGGCATTATAGCTGCGATAAACAGCCTCAATCCCGGTAACACCAGCCGCATTCAGCCGCGCGGCATGCTTGGCGTGGTAGGCTTCCGCAGCGGTACGGTTGCGGAACAGGTAAATGCCGCCGGAACGCCCGGCTGCCTTATCCTCGGTCCAGATTTTCCATAGCAGATCAGGCTCGGCAGCGATGTCTTCCGCCAGCGCACGCAAGGCGCGGGCTTGTTCTTCCCCGCCAGCTTTCCTGGCGGGGAAGTCAAAGATCACCAAAGTCGGCGTTTCAGGCTGAAGCGACAAGTTTCTGCGTCTGCTCACCAAGCCCGGCAATGCCAAGCTTCATGGTCTGGCCGGCCTTCAGGAAGATCGGCACCGGCTTCTTGCCCAGCCCCACACCTGGCGGCGTGCCGGTGAAGATCACATCGCCGGGGTTGAGCGTGATGCATTGGCTGACATAGGCAACAATCTGCTTCACGCCGAAAATCATGGTCTTGGTGGAACCATTCTGTTCGCGCACACCATCCACATCGCAATACATGGCAAGGTTCTGTGGATCAGGGATTTCATCCTTCGTCACCAGCCAGGGGCCGAGCGGGCCGAAAGTATCGAACCCCTTGCCCTTATCCCAAGCGCCGCCGCGTTCCGCCTGCCATTCACGTTCAGACACGTCATTGCCGACGGCATAGCCGGCGACATGATCCAACGCCTGATCTTCCGAGACATATTTGGCGCGCGTGCCGATGATGATGCAAAGCTCCACCTCATAATCGGTCTTCACCGATCCGCGGGGGATGACAACATCATCATTCGGCCCTTGCAGCGCATTGAGCGATTTCAGGAACACAATTGGCTCCTTCGGGATCGGCGCGCCGGTTTCCGCCGCGTGATCGGCGTAGTTCAGCCCGATGCAAATCAAATTCTTCATGCCCGTGACGGGCGAGCCAAGGCGCGGATTGCCGGCAACCTTGGGCAGGCTATTCACATCCACCGCCGCAATCTTCGCGAGTGCGGCGGGGGAGAGCACATCACCAGCGATATCAGGCACAACGCCCGAAAGATCACGAATGGCGCCGGCAGCATCAAGAATGCCGGGTTTTTCTTGGCCGAGTGGGCCGTAGCGCAGCAGTTTCATGGCGGTTTTCTTCCCTTATCGAAATCAATTGGAACGGCGGGCACGCACATGCCCGAAAAGCGCAAAGCCTGCGGCAGCGAATGCCAGCGCATGCACCATGTTATTCGGCAGCGTCACCGCGCCCGCAGCAAGCAGCAGCGCCATCAACATGGCGATGCAACCCAGCATCATATAGGCGGGCATCGCCATATCCTCATTGATGCCGGCAAGGATTACGGCACCC
>JBILPX010000041.1:0-14485 GCA_044373565.1 Roseomonas sp. | reverse complement strand
GCGTGAAGGAAATCACCAAGGGCGCCATGCTGCCAGTGGTGTATGACAGCGTTGGCAAGGACAGCTTCCTGACCTCACTCGATTGCTTGGCGCCCTATGGCCTGATGATTTCCTACGGCAATGCCTCTGGCCCTGTTGCCATTCCGGACCTTGGGATTCTGGCTGCCAAGGGCTCGCTCTATGTCACGCGCCCAACGCTTGCGACCTATACGGCGCAGCGCGAGGATTTGGTGGCCCGCGCCAATGATTTGTTTGAGGTTGTGGCCTCGGGCGCGGTCAAGATTCGCGTTAATCAAAGCTACGCGCTGAAAGATGCGGGTTCCGCACATATTGCGCTTGAAGCGCGCAAGACTACGGGCAGCACAGTTCTCATTCCGTAAGATTACGACCTGGGCTTCAGAATCCTTAACCTGAAGCCCAGGTGCCCACCATCACCCGAAGTGCAATGGCGCCACCTTGTCCTGCGGCCTGACAAAATAAACATAGCGATAGGCTTCCCGCATCCCGATGCTTTGCTGCGCAGCGCAGGAAGCCCGATTGGCTGAGGCCACTTGAGCCCAGAGCCATTCCGCGCCCTGCGCCGCAGCCCATTGCGCTGCCGCGCGGGTAATGCGGGACCCGAGGCCCTGGCGCCGTGCTTCAGGCACCACCGCCAGATCGAAAAACCCGGCCAGCGGCCCATCGGCCACCACTGAAATACAAGCCACTGGTTTGGCATCTTCGTACAGCACCAGCCACGCCGCTGGCACCATCATCATGCCGACGGCGCATTCCTTCTCCGCACGCCGCGCTGGAACCTGATGTTCGGCTGTGGCGGTAACTGCCATCCAATCCCCATCAGGGGCGCCTAGCACGCGCACTGCATCATCAACGCAAGCGACGCCCTGAACCTTTGCGACGAAAATGATCGTCTCGTCCTTCATCACATACCCACGTGATGTCAGAAGCTCTGCCATGCCAGGCGGGTCAAGCGGCGTGGAGCGAAAACGTACCGGTAGCTTGAGCGCCTCATAGCGGCTCTCGATACGGGCGATACGAGCCGATAATTCGGGGTCAGCATCAGCGCTCAAACTGCTCGCTGCATTGGCGCGGCCTGTACCTCCTAAAAATACGCGCACCACAAAACTGCCATCAAAAGCGACCCGCTGCGCCGGTACCGCAGTCAGGCAAGCCCGCTCCAGCGCCGCGACACTAAGTTGGTCTTCTGTCACCAATGTTAGACTTTCCCGATCACACCAGCCGCAGGATCCTCAGGCGGTGCGGCTGCCTTGGTCTCTCGCCGCCGTGCATGCCAAGCATCCATCAATTGCAGGATAGTAGCCGCGGTTTCCTCAATGCTACGCCGCGTCACATCAATCACAGGCCAGCCTTGCCTGGTGCAAAGCCGGCGCGCGGCAACAATCTCCGCCTTCACCGCTTCAGGATCAATATAATCTGTCGTGTCCTGCCGCACACCTTGACCGCCAATGATCTTCAACCGGTGCCGGCGAATATCAATCAGCGCATTCGCCTCAATATAAAGCCCGACCACAGGGCAAGGCGGATCATTCAAAATCTCGGGCAGTGTGGCGCCTGGCACAATCGGCACATTGGCAGCCTTGATCCCGCGATTGGCCAGGTAGAAGCATGTGGGCGTTTTACTGCTCCGAGAAACCCCAACAAGCACTACATCAGCGTTCCGGATACCAACCGTGCCTTGTCCATCATCATGGGACAACACGTAATGCATCGCATCAATACGCCGAAAGTAATCCGCATCCATAACATGCTGCGCGGCGCGCTTTTCACGGGCCTGCACACCGGTCGCTTTCTGCAATAGCCCCATGACAGAGTCGAGCGGCGATAGACACGTCACGCCCATGCGCTGGCAGGCTTCTTCCAAGATATGCCGCAGACTTGAATCGACCAGGGTGTACAACACTGGACCTGGTTCATGCTGAATACCTTCCAGCACACGATCCAATTGCAGACGAGATCGGATCAGGCTCCAGCGATGATCCACCACATGGTGATCATCAAACCGCGCCAGCGTCGCGCGCGCGATGGATTGCAGCGTTTCTCCGGTTGAATCGGATACCAAATGCAAATCAATGTGCCTGTTGACCATGCCGGTAAAATTCCGTGACTCAATGTGGATAACGGGGGTGGATTCCAACATGGATGCCGCCCGGTCTCATAATGGGGATGAAACCCCCTCATCGCGCAAGCCTGAATAGTTTTACCGAGCGGTGTCCGACTACAAGCGCAACTTCTATCACCCGCGACAGAAACACCAAGACCCTTGGGCTCGCTATCGGGAGAACCCTGTGGATGGAACGCGCGTTACTTGCCTCCCCATGATTCACAGGCCCTACAAGCTACCTCATCTTTCAGAATCTTAGATTCAATGCTTAGGTGAGGGTCATGGAAATGGAAAACGAGCCCAGCCGGGCCAAACCCTTTTTGCGCGTCTTGGCCGGAGAACCCGTCTGGCCGCCCCCCGTATGGCTGATGCGCCAGGCTGGGCGGTATCTGCCCGAATACCGCGCGACCCGCGCCATAGCAGGAGATTTCATCTCCCTCTGCACCACGCCGGATTTGGCGGCTGAGGTCACGCTGCAACCCATCCGCCGCTATGGCATGGATGCCGCTATCCTGTTTTCCGATATTCTGATCGTGCCTTGGGCGCTCGGCCAGGGGCTGCGCTTTGCCGAGGGTGAAGGGCCCCTACTTGACCCGATCCGCTCGGTTGAGGGCATTGCAGCGCTCAATCTGGATGGCGTCCTCGCGAAAGCGGCACCAATATTTGAAACCGTGCGCCTGACCCGAGCCGCACTCAATAAGGATCACCCGAAAACAGCGCTGATTGGTTTTGCCGGCTCACCCTTCACGGTCGCCTGCTACATGGTGGAAGGCCGCGGCAGCAAGGATTTCGCTGCCACCCGGGGCATGGCCTACAGTGACCCGGCCAGTTTTGGCCGACTGATCCGCATTTTGCAGGATGCCACCGTCGAGTATTCGGTGGCGCAAGTGGAAGCAGGCGCCGAAGCACTGATGCTATTCGACACCTGGGCTGGTTTGCTCCCCCCCAGCCAATTCCGCCGCTGGGTGATCGAGCCCTCAGCCGCCATTGCCCGCGCGGTGCGCAAACGCTGCCCAACCACGCCTATCATCGGCTTTCCCCGCCTGGCCGGGCCCATGCTGCCCGATTACGCCAGCAAGGCGGCGGTGGATGGGGTTGCCATGGATACCAGCATGGACCCGCGCTGGGCAGCCCAGGCGGTGCCCGCAACCATGCCCCTGCAAGGCAATCTAGATCCATTGGCGCTGGTCGCCGGCGGCGCGGCACTGGAAGCTGAGGCACGCAGCATTCTGGCTGCGATGCGGGGCCGGCCTTTTGTCTTTAATCTGGGCCACGGCATCATCCCACCAACGCCGCCAGAGCATGTTGCGCAGCTCATGCGCATCATCCGCAGTAGCTAACGTGGCCTAGGAATTACTGTCCTGAGCAAAAGGGGGCTTCAACCAGAGCGCCTGCTTAAGCTTACCAGAAACGAACACCTCATGCACGGCCAGTGCTGCCGCGGATGGGGTGATTACCACCGCGTCACGTTCCACCGCTTCCACATCAAGGGCGACAATGCGCGGTGCGGATTTAGCGGCCAATTCCAGCCCGGGCTGCTTGCCGCCCATCATTTCCAGATAGACCTGCGCCAAAAGCTGGCAGTCGAGCACGGCGTTGTGGTTGCCGCGCATGGAATTATCCACGCCAAGCCTGCGACACAGCGCATCCAGATTATTGGGCATGCCGGGAAACCGCGTCTTCGCCATCGCCAGGCTGTCAATCATACGGCTGCGATCCAAGGGCGGGCGCTGACAGCGGAACAACTCAGCATCCAGAAAGCCGAAATCGAAGGGAGCATTATGCGCAATGATGTCAGCCTCACCTAAGAATTTCAAAAGCTGACCAGCAATTGCGGCGAATCTCGGCTTGCCGGCGACATCACCATTGGTGAAGCCATGAATACGCGAAGCCTCGGCAGGGATATCGCGTTCCGGATCAATCACGCTGTGAAACGCCTCACCTGTCGGCAGCAGATTGAACAATTCCACCGCCGCCACTTCAATCACGCGATCGCCCGTCAGCGGATCGAGCCCCGTTGTTTCGGTATCCAGCACAATCTGGCGCATCAGCCTGCTTCCCTGAACCGGCGCAACAAGCGCCGAATGGCGGCAACGGCAAAATACCGCGACAGCCCGCTATGTATCACCACATCCGCACGCCGACGCTTCTCGGCATCGGGCATCTGCCGCGCGCGAATGGCGGCGAGCCTTTCCCGCGTCATCCCCGGCCGGCGCATGACGCGCGCCGCCTGCACCGGAGCAGGGGCCGAAACCGCCACCACCAGGTCAACCCGCTTCTCGCCACCGGTTTCCAGCAGCAAGGGAATATCCAAAACGACCAAGGATTTTCCTGCGCGGCGCGCCGCTGCCAGAAACCGCTTCTCGGCATCGCGCACCAAGGGGTGGACAATGCGTTCCAGAATCTTCAACGCCGCCGGATTGCCCAGCACGGTACGGCGCAGCGCTTCCCGATTTACCACGCCGTTTTGTGTGGTGCCTGGGAAGGCCGCTTCAATGGGCCGCACCGCGCGCCCGCCCACCGCCTGCAATTCATGCACCGCTTGATCAGCATCGAATATCGGCACCCTATGGCGGCGGAAGCAGGCCGAGGCTGTGGATTTCCCCATCCCGATCCCGCCCGTGAGGCCGATGATCTTCATGCGCCATCCCGCTTCGGGATATCGGCGGCCACCACATCGCGCAAAGCCTGATCCACCTGCGGTGCCACGCCGAACCAGGCCTCAAAACCTGGCCGCGCCTGATGCAGCAACATGCCAAGCCCGTCCACCGCTACCAAGCCACGCGCCCGCGCCGCAGCGAGAAGGCAGGTTTCGAGCGGCACATAGACAATATCCGCCACCACCGCGTTTTGTGGGAGCGGCGCCAAATCCACCTCCAGCCCCGGCTGACCCTGCATGCCGAGCGAGGTCGTATTCACGAGCAAGGCTGCGTCTTCCAGGGGTGGCCGATCGGCCACATCAATTGGCCCGCCAAGATCGCGCGCTAAGGCCTCGGCTTTCGCAGATGTGCGGTTCACTAGTGTCACACGCGGCGCGCCGGCATCCAATAGCGCTGCCGCAATGGCCCGCGCCGCACCGCCCGCGCCCAAAAGTACCGCTGGGCCGGCATCCGCGCGCCAGCCGGGCGCCGCTTCGCGAATGCTTTCCAGAAAGCCGAAGCCATCGGTATTTGAGCCCTCAATCCGCCCATCGCGGAATACCAGGGTATTCACCGCTCCGGCGCGGCGGGCGAAGGGCGCGACCTGATCACAGATCTCAAACGCCGCAAGCTTATGGGGAATGGTAACATTGGCGCCCCGAAAGCCGAGATCCACCAGTGCGCGCACCGCGGCACCAAAGCCATCTGGCGGTATGCCAAGCGGAATATAGGCACCATCAATGCCATAGCGTTGCAGCCAGAACCCGTGCAGGCGCGGCGAACGTGAATGGGTCACGGGGTGGCCGAAAACCCCGGCGAGGCGAGCATGACCGGAAAGCAGCTTCATGCCACCAGAAAGCACTGCACGTGGGCGGAAAGCAAGAGTTTAGCCGGCCACTTGGCGGAGCCATTCCGGCAAATTGTAATACATGGTCACCCGGCTGATCCGCCCATCCATCAGCGCGAAGAACGCCCCTGCCGGCAGGGCGTAGCGCTGGCCACGCGCCGGCGGCAGCCCGGCATCCCGCGCCAGATATTCGCCCAACACCTGGAATTCCGCAGCCCCGCGGCTGCCATCCGGCCCCGCCATAACCACGATATCGCGCAATTCTTCCCGGTAGCAGCGCGCCATCCGGTCCAGGAAGGCAGCAAAGGCCGGCTTGCCGTGCTCTGCGCCGCCCTGATTGATGTCATGCACCACATCATCGGCCAGCAGCGCCAGCATGCCCGACCAATCCCCGCGATTGAAGGCGGCCAGATAGGCGCTGATGATATCCTGTGCGGTCGTCATGATGGCTTTCCTTGCCGGGTCCGGGTGGCCTGCCTATACAGCACCCCGCATGAGCCTTACGCCAGAGCACAGAACCGCCATGACCGCCAAGCCCCCCAGTTTTCAGGACATCATCCTGCGCCTGCATCGCTTTTGGGCGGATCAGGGCTGCGTCATTCTGCAGCCCTATGATATGGAAGTGGGTGCGGGCACCTTTCACCCGGCGACCACATTACGCGCCCTTGGCCCGAAGCCCTGGAAGGCCGCCTATGTGCAGCCATCACGCCGCCCGGCCGATGGCCGCTATGGCGAAAACCCCAATCGGCTACAGCATTATTACCAATATCAGGTGATCCTGAAGCCATCTCCGGCAGACCCACAGGCGCTGCTGATTGAGAGCTACCGCGCGCTTGGCATTGACCCTGCCTTGCATGACATCCGTTTTGTTGAGGATGATTGGGAAAGCCCAACGCTGGGCGCCTGGGGCCTGGGCTGGGAAGTCTGGTGCGATGGGATGGAGGTGACGCAATTCACCTATTTCCAGCAGGTGGGCGGCATTGCCTGCGAAAAGCCGAGTGCCGAATTGACCTATGGCCTGGAAAGGCTCGCCATGTATATCCAGGGCGTCGAGAATGTGTATGACCTCGATTTCAATGATAAGGGCGTGAAATACGGCGATGTGTTCCTGCGGGCTGAGCGCGAATACAGCGCGCATAATTTCGAAGCCGCCGACACCAAAATGCTGTTCCGCCATTTTGAGGATGCCGAGGCCGAATGCGCCGCGCTTTTGGAACGGAAGCTCGCTTTGCCGGCCTATGATCAATGCATCAAGGCATCGCATCGCTTCAATTTGCTGGACGCGCGGGGCGCGATCAGCGTGACGGAACGCGCTGCCTATATTGGCCGGGTGCGGACGCTGGCGAAGGGATGTTGTGAGGCCTGGCTGGCCGGCGAAGGGGCGTGACCTTGCGCTTTTGGGGGCTTTCTACCATATCAGGGGCGCTTTCTACCAAAGGTGCGTCATGGGCCAGTTGAACATCAAGGATGCCGCGCTGATTGCTGAAGCGAAGGAGCTTGCGGCGATGCTCGGCACCACGGCGACCGGTGCCGTCCGCGAAGCGGTGGCGGAAAAGCTGGCACGGGAAAAGGCGGCGCGGCAGCGCAAATTCGACGCTATCATGGCGATAGCTGAGGAGGCTTCCAAGCTGGTCCCGCCCGGTGTGACGAGTGATCACCGCGATCTTTATGACGAAACCGGCCTGCCGCGATGATTCTTGATTCCTCGGCACTAGTCGCAATCCTGTTCAAGGAGCCTGATGCGGAGCGCCTGGCTGCCATGATCCGCGACACAGACACCACCGCAATTGCCGCGCCAACCTTGCTGGAAACCGCCATTGTCGCGGAGGGCCGGACCCTGCCCGGGATGGCGGAAAAGCTTGATGCCTTGATGGGGGCCATCCGTCCCGAAATCGTGCCCTTCACCGCGGAACATGCCAGCCTAGCCCGTGATGCCTGGCGTCGCTTCGGCAAGGGCCGCCATAAGGCAGGGCTCAATTTGGGCGATTGCTTTTCTTATGCGCTGGCCAAGGAACGTGGCCAGCCATTACTGTTTAAGGGCGAAGATTTCGCCGCAACCGATATAGAGCCGGCAATCAAACCCCATGGCTGAACTACTGCTCGAATTATTCTGCGAAGAAATCCCGGCGCGCATGCAGGCGCGGGCGGCGGAGGATTTGGCAAAGCTGTTCAGCGATGGCTGCTCGGCGCTGCTGGAAGCGCCGCCGCGTGTGTTTTTCGAGCCGCGCCGCATTGGCCTGACCGCCAGCCTGAAGGCGCGCGTCACGACGGAAGCCAAGGAAGAACGCGGCCCGCGCATAGGCGCGCCCGATCAGGCAATTGAGGGATTTTTGCGCAAGCACGACGCCACCCGTGATGCCCTGACCGAACAGGGGCAATTCTGGGTTTTGGTAAAGCCAGGCCAAAGCGTGGAAGCCCGCGCTTTGGTGGCCGCCGCCGTCCCTGCCTTGCTGCGTGGTTTCCCATGGCCGAAATCTATGCGCTGGGGCGGCACATCCTCCATGGTTTGGGTGCGCCCATTGAAGCGCATTTTATGCGTGCTGGAGGGTGAAGTTGTGCCCTTCGATCTGGCGCAGGGCGGTGATGATGGCCATGGCCTTGCCAGCGGTGATTTAACCGAAGGCCATCGCATCATGTCCCCCGGCGCTTTCGCCGTGCGCAGTTTCGCCGATTACAAGGCTGGCTTGGCCGCGCGCCATGTTGTGCTGGAAGCGGAAGACCGCGCGGCCCTGATCCGAGAAGGCATCAATACACTGGTCGCCAAGTTAGGGTTGGAAGTGGTGCCAGACGAGGCGTTGATCACTGAAGTGGCTGGCCTTGTCGAATGGCCGGTCCCGTTGCTCGGGCGCATTGATGACGCCTTCATGGATTTGCCGCCGGAAGTGATGCGCACCACCATGCGCGTCAATCAGCGTTATTTCGCGCTGCGCAAACCAGATGGTTCCGCCGCGCCGCGCTTTGCACTGGTGGCGAATATCGCAGCGCCCGATGGAGGGGCGGCGATTGTTGCCGGCAATGAGCGCGTGCTGCGCGCGCGCTTGGCTGATGCGCGGTTCTTCTGGGATTTGGATCGCAAGCAAAAGCTGGAAAGCTTCCTGCCCAAGCTGGATAGTGTGGTGTTCCACGCGAAGCTCGGCACGCAGGGCCAGCGCGTGGCGCGGTTGGAAAACCTCGCGGGACTAATCGCGGAAAAATTAGGTGCGGAATCGGCGCTGGCGCGGCGCGCGGCACGCTTGGCCAAGGCTGATCTGGCTTCCGGCATGGTGGGTGAGTTCCCCGAATTGCAGGGTGTCATGGGGCGGTATTACGCGCTGGGTCAGGCCGAGGATGCACGGGTGGCGGAAGCCATCGCTGCGCATTATCGGCCAGCCGGTGCGGGGGATGCGGTGCCGACGGAACCGGTGGCGATTGCTGTGGCGCTGGCCGATAAGATTGATCAATTGGTCGGTTTCTTCGCCGTAGGCGAAAAGCCCACCGGCAGCGGTGATCCTTTTGCGCTGCGTCGCGCTGCGCTCGGCGTCATTCGCATTATTCGCGAAAATGGGCTGCGGCTGGCGCTTGGGGATATCATCGGCGAAGCCTTTTTCGGCTTCCCGCAAGCAACCGGAAGCACCGCGCAGCCCAGCTTCGGCATGGACATCGCGGAGGCGAAGCGCGCCAGCGGCTGGCAGGCACCAAGCGGTGCTGCCCATCCCCCGATGGTCGCAGCCTTTGCCGCTGGCTTGATCGATTCCCTCGCCGAACGCCTGCGCGTGCAATTGCGCGGCGAAGGCGCACGACATGATGTGGTGGCCGCGGTGTTTGGCGCCACGCCGGATGATGATCTGAACCGCCTCCTCTCCCGCGCCGAAGCGGTGCGTGGCTTTGTTGAATCAGAAGCCGGTGCCAATCTGCTCGCCGCCCACCGCCGCGCCATCAACATCCTCCGCATCGAAGAAAAGCGCGACGGCCACGCTTTTGATACCGGCTATGAAGCGCATTTGCTGAAACTACCCGAAGAAGCCGCGCTTGCCGCTGCGCTTGAAGAAGCCGGCGCCCGCATTCGCCTGGATATCGAAGCCGAGGATTTTGAACGCGCCATGGAAGCCATGGCCGGGCTCCGCGCCCCGGTGGATGCCTTTTTCGAAAAAGTAATCGTGAACGACCCGGCGCCGGAACTTCGCCGCAATCGTCTGCGACTGCTCGCCCGCCTTCGTGCCGCCATGGATGCCGTGGCGGATTTCTCCAAGATTGAAGCCTGAGGAACCCCCCCATGACACAATGGGTCTATAGCTTCGGCGCCGGCCACAATGAAGGCCGTGCCGATATGCGGAATCTTCTGGGTGGCAAGGGCGCCAACCTGGCCGAAATGGCCTCGATTGGTTTGCCTGTTCCGCCCGGCTTCACCATCACCACCGAAGTCTGCACGGCCTATTACGAAAACGGGCAGAAATACCCGGGCGATCTGGCCGCGCAGGTGCGCGCGGCGTTGGCGCTGGTGGAAGAAGCGGTGGGCAATCGCTTCAGCGATCATCACCGCCCGCTGCTGGTATCTGTGCGTTCTGGCGCGCGGGTGTCCATGCCGGGCATGATGGATACGGTGCTGAACCTGGGCCTGAATGACCAAACGGTTGAAGGCCTGGTGCTGGCTTCCGGGGATGCGCGCTTTGCCTGGGATTCCTATCGGCGCTTCATCCAAATGTATGGGTCCGTCGTACTTGATGTGGACCATCATCGCTTTGAGGAAATTATCGAGCATGTAAAGCTCGACACCGGGAAGAGCGAGGATACCGAACTCACCGCATCCGAATGGCATCGCGTGGTGGATGGCTATAAGGAAATGGTCGCGGAAGTGACCGGCAGGCCCTTCCCGCAAGACCCTGAAACGCAGCTTTGGGGCGCGATTGGAGCGGTGTTTGGTAGCTGGATGAACCAGCGCGCGGTGACGTATCGGCGCCTGCATGACATCCCGGCCGAATGGGGCACCGCGGTCAATGTGCAAGCCATGGTCTTCGGCAATATGGGCGAAGATTGCGCCACGGGCGTGTGCTTCACGCGGGACCCTTCCACCGGTGAAAACATCTTCTACGGCGAATACCTGATCAATGCGCAGGGTGAAGATGTGGTGGCGGGTATTCGCACGCCGCAGCCCATGGCGAAGGAACGTTCCAAATCCAGCGAACGCAGCATGGAAGATGCCATGCCGGCGGCCTATGCCGAATTGGTGCAGGTGCGCGCCACGCTGGAGCGCCATTACCGTGACATGCAGGACATTGAATTCACGGTGCAGAGCAACAAGCTCTATATGTTGCAAACACGCAATGGCAAGCGCACCGCCGCAGCGTCCTTGAAAATCGCGGTTGATATGGCGCGCGAAGGCTTGATTGATCACACCGAAGCCGTGCGGCGTGTGAACCCCGCCGCGCTTGATCAATTGCTGCACCCAACGCTGGACCCCAAGGCGCCGCGCAAATTGTTGGCCAAGGGCTTGCCTGCTTCGCCGGGTGCGGCCTGTGGCATTGTTGTCTTCAGCGCAGATGAAGCTGAGGCGCGTGCGCAAAAGGGCGAAAGCGTCATCCTGGTGCGGATTGAAACCTCGCCTGAGGATATTCACGGCATGCATGCGGCGCGCGGCGTACTGACCACACGCGGCGGCATGACCAGCCACGCCGCAGTTGTCGCGCGCGGTATGGGCCGCCCATGCGTTGCGGGCTGCGGCGGCGTCACCGTGGATTACAACAACCAGTATCTTAGCGCCGGTGGCGTGCGCATTGAAGCTGGCCAGATCCTAACGCTGGATGGTGCGACGGGTGAGGTTTTCATCGGTTCTGTCGCCATGGTGGAACCACAGCTTTCAGACGATTTCTCTACATTGATGGGCTGGGCCGATAAGGTGCGCCGCTTGCGCGTGCGCGCCAATGCGGAAACGCCCCTGGATGCAGAAACCGCCAGGCGCTTCGGTGCGGAAGGCATCGGGCTTTGCCGTACTGAACACATGTTCTTCGACCCTGAGCGGATTGGCGCAGTACGCCAAATGATCATGGCCGAAACTGAACAAGGCCGCCGCGCGGCACTCGCGCGTTTGCTGCCTTTCCAGCGCAAGGATTTTCTGGACCTGTTTGAAATCATGGCTGGCTTGCCGGTCACGATCCGCCTGCTTGATCCACCGCTCCATGAATTCCTGCCGCATAGCGACTATGAAATCTCGGAAGTGGCGGCATCGCTCGGTACCGATGTTGAAGTCATGCAGCGGCGCATGCAGGAATTATCGGAAGCGAACCCAATGCTTGGCCATCGCGGCTGCCGGCTTGGGATTTCCTTCCCGGAAATCTACGAAATGCAGGCGCGCGCCATTTTTGAAGCGGCGGCTGAGATTGGCCGCAAGACGCATAAGGCCCCTGTGCCGGAGATCATGATTCCCTTGGTCGCGACCAAGCGCGAATTGGAAATCACCCGCGCCATGGTGGATCGCGTCGCGCAGGAGGTTTTCGCCGAAGGCGGCTATCACGTGGTCTATAGTGTCGGCACCATGATTGAATTGCCGCGCGCTGCCCTCACTGCCGATGCCATTGCTACTGTGGCGGATTTTTTTTCCTTCGGCACGAATGACCTGACGCAAACCACCTTCGGCCTTTCGCGCGATGATGCCGGCAAGTTCCTGCCGCTTTATATCGAAAAAGGGATTTTCCCGAAGGACCCGTTTGTGTCCATTGACCCGGACGGCGTGGGCGCTTTGGTGCGGATCGCGGTCGAGAAAGGTCGCAGCGTGAAGCCGGATATCAAGCTTGGTATTTGTGGTGAGCATGGCGGCGATCCATCCTCCATCCATTTCTGCGAAAGTGTCGGTTTGGATTACGTTTCGTGTTCGCCCTATCGCGTGCCGGTGGCGCGCTTGGCGGCGGCGCAGGCGGCGCTGCAATCGGGTGGGGCTGATCGCACCGCGTAATGGCAGCGGCGCCAAAATCCGCGGGGCGGGAAAAGCGATGCGGGGTATGCGGCCATGAAAGCCGCCAACCAGGCTTCCGCCCACCCATGCCGGAACAGGCGCCCGATCTTGATTTAAGGCCTGGCGAGCCCGTGCGGTCCACCATGGCGCGGTGGCTGGAAGCCTGCCCGCATTGTGGCTATGCCGCGCCCGATATTACTGAATCGCATCCCGCCGGGGCTGAAGCAGTGGCGGCGGCCCCCTATCGCGCGCTGATTGCCGATACATCCCACCCGGTTTTGGCGCGGCGCTTTCTGGCATGGGCGCATGTGTTGGAAGAAACCGGCGCCTTGCACGCGGCGGCGGAAGCAACCTTGCACGCGGCTTGGGTCGCGGATGATCTGAACCGCGACGATTTGGCGCGGCAATGGCGGCGCGAAGCGGTGGCGCTTTGGCGAAGCGGGCCTGCTTTGGATGCCGAACAATCCGTGCGTGTGATTGATGCGCTGCGCCGCGCGGCGGATTTCGCGGAAGCGGAAGGCGCGGCTGAAGCGCTTGCTGCGCTCAACCTGCCCGAGGCGGTGGCGCAAGTTGTGGCGTTAGAGGCGCGGCTGATCGCGGCGGAAGATACGGGGAGGCACAGCATAGCCTCGGCCCTCGCCCCCCCGGCGCGGCGACCGCATGTGACGCACCAGGCAAAAAAAAGGCCGCCCGCGGGGGGCGGCCTAAAATCCTGGCTGCGCAGGATATTCAAAGGTTAGGCAGCGTGGCCGGCCGGCAGGGCACCATCATTGGCGGCTTGCAAGGCGAAGCCCGGTTCAAAAACGCGGCTGATTTCACCGCGCGCCAAGCCGATATCGGCAAGCTGCTGGTCCGAAAGCTGGTCCAGCGCCTTATAGGCATCGCGCTTGGTCGGCCAGGTGGCAATGGCGGTCAGCACGGCGCCGATGCCGGCCCCGATTACCTTGAAGGCATGGCCGAAGGCGCGGCTGCGCGCGGCGGCGCGGGCGGCGGCGACTTCCTGGTGAATAGCCTCAATCGTCGCGGCGCGGGCCGAGAGGCTGGTTTCGAGATTGGCGAAATGCGGGTTCATGTTTAGCTTTCCTTTGCGGAGGTGCCGGCCGGTAGGGTAGCATCACTGTCCGTTGGGCGATGATATAGAGGCTTCTGGGGTACAGGTGATGCGCGAAGACCACAGCGGAGATATGCACCAGACGCATGATTCCACAGGAAGCCATGCAACAAAAGCGCAATATTTGGTCAGGAATTGCTCATGAATCGGGCCGAACGCTTGGGCGCCTTGCGCGCTGAACTCGCGCGGCTGGGGGTGCAGGGCTTCCTGATCCCCCGTGCTGATGAGAATTTGGGGGAATATGTGCCGCGTTCCGCCGAAAGGCTGGCCTGGCTGACGGGCTTCACCGGCAGCGCCGGTTTGGCGATTGTGCTGCCCCAGCAGGCGGCAGTGTTTTCCGATGGCCGGTATACGCTGCAAATTCGCAACCAGATTGATGTAGCACTTTGGGAACCGCGCCACATCACGGAAGAACCGCCGGCCGAATGGCTGGCCGCCCATGCGGATGGCCTGGTGATTGGCTATGATCCCTGGCTGCATAGCGAACCGGCGTTGGAACGCTTGAAGCGCCCTGGCGTGACCTTCCGCGCTTTGCCTGCCAACCCCATTGACGCCATTTGGGCGGATCGGCCCCGCGCACCGGAAGCGCCGGCCCGCGCCCATCCGCTTTCCTATGCCGGAAAGTCATCCACCGAAAAGCGTAGCGAAGCGGCGGCAGAGCTGCGCGCGGCGGGGGAAGATGCGGTGGTGCTGGCCGATGCGCATTCCATCGCCTGGCTGTTGAATATCCGTGGTGGCGATCTGGACCATACGCCGCTGGCGCTTGGCTTTGCGCTGCTATTCGCGGATGGCGCGGTGTCACTGTTCATGGAACCGGCGAAGGTGGACCACGACACGCGCG
>JBILPX010000040.1:0-14506 GCA_044373565.1 Roseomonas sp. | reverse complement strand
ATCGCCACCATGCCCGCGCAGGATATTGCGCGCGATGGTAAGCCCAAGCCCGGTGCCGCCGGTTTCGCGATTGCGGCTGGCTTCCAGCCGGTGGAAGGGGGTGAACACCGCCTCCAGCTCCGCTTCCGGAATGCCGGGACCTTCATCGGCGACGGTCAGGCGCACTATGCCTGCATTTTCCCGCGTGAGGTGCAGGCGCGCAGCACCCCCGTAATTCAGCGCATTCGCGACCAGGTTGGAGATGGCACGTTTCAGCGCCACGGGCCTGGCGCGAATGACCAGCTTTTCCGGCCCATCATAGCTGATTTTTTCCGCCTGATCGGGACGCGCATCACTCGCCTCATCAGCCACCGTGCAGCACAGCGCCGCGATATCCATCTGTGTCGCGGGTTCTGTCGCGGCATCATCGCGGGCGAAGGCGAGAGTCGCGCCGATCATCGCTTCCATCTCATCCAAATCGGCCAGCATTTTGCGGCGCTGTTCATCATCTTCCATGAATTCGGCACGCAGTTTCAAGCGCGTGATCGGGGTGCGCAGATCATGGCCGATCGCGGCCAGCATTTGCGTACGGTCCGCCACAAAAAGCCTGATGCGGGCTGCCATTTCATTGAAAGCGCGGGCGGCGGTTGCAACCTCGGTCGGGCCATCTTCGGATAAGGGCGGCGCATTCACATCGCGCCCGAGCCTATTCGCGGCCTCCGCCAAAAGCCGCACTGGTCGCATGAGGCGCGCAACGGCCCAAAGGATCAGCCATACGGCCGCCAAAGTCATGCCTAGAAACGCGGCGAGGAAAGTATCCGAATGCCATGGCCGCGGTGTGGGCAATGAAGCGCGCAGATTAAGCCAAGGCCCATCCGGCAGCCTGAGCGATGCGGCAAAACCGGCTGAGCCCAATTCCGCGATGCGGATTTCGCGCGGGCGCAGCCGCGGCGGCCCGGAAGCCAGCAGATCAAGCCTGAACAGCCGCAGGATATGCGGGGAGACCGGCGGCGCGCCCACACGCACAATCGGCGCCAAATCCAAATCCACAGTCAGCCCTTCGGGCAGGTCAAGATCGGCGATGATCTGCGCGCGGCGATCCGGCGCTGTCAGCACAGCAGCGCGCCAGGCGCCCAGGCTGCGCCCCGCGATTTCGCGCGCCTGCACGAAGCGCTGCAAATCCACCCGGTCCAAGGCATGGATGGTCAGCCCCGCCGCTTGCACCAACATGAGTGCTAGAATCAGCGCAACGGCAGTGCGCCCGCCAAGGCTGCCAGGCCACCAGCGCCGCCGCGGGGGCGCGGCGACAGGGGCGGCTTCAGCCACGATCCACCGTGGTTGCCAGCACATAGCCGCCGCCGCGCACGGTTTTGATCAAGGCGGGGTTGCGGCCATCATCTTCCAGGCGTCGGCGGAGCCGTGATACCGCGACATCAATGGCGCGATCATAAGGGCCCGCTTGCCGGCCGCGCAGCAAATCCATCAGCATATCGCGCGTCAGCACGCGATTGGGTCGGTCCAGCAACACCAGCAGCAATTCATATTCGCCGCCAGTCAAGGGCACCTCTACCCCATCGGGATTGAGCAGGCGCCGGCGCGAAGGCTCCAAAGTCCAACCCGAAAAGCTGATCGCCTTGGCGGGCGGTTCCTTGGCGGCGGCGCCATCGCCAGACGCGCGGCGGAGCACGGCGCGGATGCGCGCCAGCAATTCGCGCGGGTTGAACGGCTTTGCCAGGTAATCATCGGCGCCGAGTTCAAGCCCCACGATGCGGTCCGTTTCTTCCCCCATCGCTGTCAGGATCACAATCGGCACATCGGATTGCGTGCGGAGCCAACGGGCGAAATCAAGCCCGGTTTCGCCCGGCATCATGAGGTCGAGCACCACAAGATGATAGCGCCCAAGCGGCCAAAGCCGGCGTGCTTCACGCGCGTCCCGCGCGGCGCTCACCCGCAATCCCTGTTTTTCCAGGAAGCGCGAGAGAAGGTCGCGGATTTCGCGATCATCATCAATGATCAGGATATGCGGTACGTTTTCCATGCCCTGTTACATTAGTGTTTCTGGCGGGTCATTCATCAGCCCATGTTGCGAAGTGTGTCTGGCGCGCTGCCCGTTGCTGTTCGTTTCACTTTGCCACGCCCGGCGTCTTTTGCCAGCAATACTTGCGCACCAAGTCCTTGAGCATCGGAACAGTGCTTGACTTGCCCCCAAAACTACCCTGGCCTGTTTCCGCCGATGCGCCCTGGCTTACCGCTGGGGCGCATCATTTTTTTGCGGCCACGTCACACCGGCTGCAAGGGGCGATGCGGCCCGGCGGGTGGCAGGATGATGATGGGATCACCCGCGCGCAGCACGCCGCCTTGCAGCACAATCGCCATGACGCCGGATTTGCGGATCAGCCCGCCCTCGTCATCGCGCCCGAGCATTGCTGCCATCAGCCCTGGCTGGAAATGATCAAGCTGGGCGCAGGGATTGCGGAGCCCCGTGATTTCCACAATCGCCTCTCTCCCCAGGCAAAGCCTTGTGCCGGTGCCAAGGCCAAGCAGGTCAATGCCGCGCGTTGTCACATTCTCCCCGATATCGCCGGGCTTGAGCGCAAAACCCTGTGGGGCGAGTTCTTCGAAGATTTCCGAATGCAGCAGATGAAGCTGGCGCAGATTGGGCTGCGAAGGATCACGCGCGACGCGGGAGCGATGCTTTACCGTAACGCCGGCATGGGCATCGCCTTCGACGCCAAGACCTGCGATCAAGGTCAGGCTTTCAGCCGGCTGCTTGCTGAAGCGATGCGCGCCATCCTGGGCAAGCGCTTGGATATAAGCTGCCGTCATGCGCGGCCTTCCGGCCAAAGCGCGGCGATTCGGCTGATCAGCCCAGCGGTTGACCCATCATGCGGCTTTTGCGGCGCACCGGCGCTGAGTTCCGGCAGGATGGCACCGGCCAATTGCTTGCCGAGTTCCACGCCCCATTGATCAAAGGGATTGATCCCCCACAGCGCGCCCAGCACCGCGACCTTGTGTTCATACAAGGCAACCAATTGGCCAAGCGTGAAGGCATCAAGCCGCGGCAGCAGCATGGTCACACTTGGCCGATCACCGGTGAAGACCCTATGCGGCAGCAAGCGCGCAATCTCAGCCTCTGCCACGCCCGCGGCGCGCATCTCGGCGGTGACGGCGGCGGCGTCCTTGCCGTTGAGTAGCGCTTCCGCCTGCGCCAGACCATTGGCGAGCAGCTTGCGGTGGTTATCCGCATGCGCATGATCGGGCCGCGCGACCAGGATGAAATCCACCGGCACGGGCGTAGTTCCCTGATGGAGCAATTGTATGAAGGAATGCTGCGCATTGGTGCCCGGTTCGCCAAACACCACGGGGCCGGAAGCGCGCTGCAAGGGCGCGCCTGAAAGTGCCACACGCTTGCCGAGACTTTCCATTTCCAATTGTTGCAAATGCGCCGGGAAGCGCGCGAGGCGCTCATCATACGCCAGCACGGCGCGGCTTGGATAACCAAGGCCATTCACATGCCAAGCTTCAACAAGCGCCAGCAGCACTGGCAGGTTTTCGGCCATTGGCGCAGCACGAAAATGCTGATCCATCGCGCGCGCCCCCGCAAGCAGCCGCGCAAATGCATCCCAGCCAAGGGTCAGCGCGAGTGAAAGCCCAATCGCACTCCAAAGCGAAAACCGCCCGCCGACCCAATCGCGAAAGCCAAAGACACGCTCGGGCGCGATGCCAAAGGCGCCGGTCGCGGCAAGATTGGTGGAAAGTGCCGCCATGTGTTGCGCAGCACCAGCTTCACCCACAGCTTCGCGCAACCAATCGCGTGCCAGCGCGGCATTCGCCATGGTTTCCTGCGTGGTGAAGGTTTTGGACGCCACCAGCACCAGCGTGCGCGTGGGATCTAGCTTGGCGCACATCTCCGCCCAAGCATGGCCATCCACATTCGCCAGATAATGCCCGCGCAGCGGTGCCTTATCTGTCCAGAGGGCGCGCCCGACCATGGCCGGGCCAAGATCAGATCCGCCAATGCCGATATTGAGAACATCGGTAAAGCGCTGACCCGTGGCTGTAAGGATGCGCCCTTCATGCACGGCGCGGGTGAATTTTTCCATGTGCGCGCGCACCGCAAGCATTTCGGGCATGATATCCTCGGTGCCCGCGCGGAATTTGTCACCCGGTTCAGCGCGCAGTGCCATATGCAGCGCCGCGCGGCCTTCCGTGGCATTCACCTCGGCCCCCGCGAAAAGCCGCGCGCGGAAGCCCGCGACATCAGAGGCCTCCGCAAGCGCGAGCAGTGCGTTGAGCACCGCATCCGAAATCGCGGTTTTGGAAAAATCGAGCAGCACATCGCCAGCCTGGCGCGAAAACCGCGCGAAACGATCAGGATCAGCGGCGAAAAGCGGGCGAATCGCCGCCGCACCCGGCCTTGCGGCCAAAGCCATCAGCGCCGCCCAGGCGGCTTCGCGCGCGTTCTCTGTCATCAGCATTTTTTGCCATGCCTCCGGGGCGAGACTATGGCAGAAGGGCAGGTGATTTAGCCATGGCGGACCACGCGCAAGGGCGCCAGGATGGCCGCGCCAAGCGCGAGGAAGGCAATGACCGTGGCTAGGCCCCAGGCCTGACTGCCGCTCAATGCCGTTACCATGGCCACCGCCGCGGGGCCGAGAAACCCGGTGGCGCGCCCGGAAAGTGCAAAAAGACCGAAATGCGCCGTCACCTCATCGGGCGGGGCCATGCGGGCCATCAACGTGCGCGATGCCGCCTGGGCGGGGCCCATGAAAAGCCCAAGCGCCATGGCCAGGATCCAGAATATTGTCTTGTCATTACTGAGCAGCAGAAAGCTGCCCAGCACAATCATGGCGCCGAGCGCGATCATCACCGTTGGCTTGGCGCCGAGCCGATCCTCGATCAGGCCAAAGCCGGCCGCGCCCAACCCTGCCGTGACATTCATGGCAATGCCAAAATACAGAATTTCCTGAATGGTCATGCCATGCACGCCGGCGGCATAAATCGCGCCGAAGGCAAAAAGCGTATTCAGCCCATCCGTGTAAAACAGCCGCGCAATCAGAAACCGTGCCATGGCCGGGCGGCGCGGCAGGCCGCGCAGCAGAGTGCCCATTTCATGCAGGCCGGCCGCGAGTGCATCGCCGAGCCTGGGCCGCACGCCCTTCGGGTCCGGCAAAGCGATCAATACCGGCCAGCCGAACATCAATATCCATACCGCAACCAAGACCGCCGAGGCGCGCACATGTTCTGCCGCGCCACGATCAAGCCTAAAGGGCGAAGGATCGGGCTGGATGAACAGCACCAGCGCCAGCAGCAGGCAGGCGAGCCCGCCCGCATAGCCAAGCCCCCAAGCCAAGCCCGAAAGCCGGCCCATCCTGTTTTCTGGGACCAGGCCCGGCAGCATGGCGTTGTAGAACACGGTGCCCAATTCAAAGGCGATGGTGGCGATGCCAATGCAGATCAGCGCGTAAAGCGCATCGGCGGGGTCGGGCCGTGCGAACCAGATCAGCGCGGTAAAGATCGCGGTGACCAGCGTGCAGAGCGTCAGCATCGCGCGCCGGCGCCGCCCCTGATCGGCAATGGCCCCAAGCAGTGGCGAGAGCAGCGCAATAGCAAAAGCCGCCAGCGTCTGCATCCAGCCCCATTGCGCCTGACCCGTCACCGGATCGGGCGCGATCCCTTGCGTGAAATAGGCGGCGATTACGAAGGTGGAAACCACCGTCGGAAAGCCGCTATTGGCCCAATCATAAAGGGCCCAAGCGATGGCCTTGCCCTTACTGTAGGTCTTGGGCAGGGCCTGTGACATTGGGCTATTCCATGATGCCCCTGGGCCCACGCGCAATGGCAACGGCGCCGGTGCGCGAGACTTCCACAAGCCCGATTGGGCGCATCAAGGCTAGGAAGGCATCAATCTTATCGCCATTGCCGGTCATCTCAAGCACGAAGCTTTCCGTGGTGGCATCCACCACGCGTGCGCGGAAGGCATCGGCCAGGCGCAGCACTTCCATGCGGTTGTCGCCGCGCCCGGCAACCTTGATCAGCGCCAATTCGCGCGTCAGATGCGGGCCTTCAATCGTCAGGTCAGACACCTTATGCACCGGCACCAGCCGATCCAACTGCGCCTTGATTTGCTCGATTATCATATCTGTGCCGCTGGTCACAACGGTGATGCGCGAAATCCGCCCGGTTTCATCCACCGGTGCCACCGTCAGGCTATCAATATTATAGCCACGGCCAGAAAACAGGCCGATGACGCGCGCGAGCACGCCTGCTTCGTTTTCGACCAACACGGCAATAGTCGCGGCGCGTTGGCCGCCTTTCAGATCAGACATTGTAGCGCTCCTCAGACCAGGACCTTGCCTTCATCGGTAACGCCAGCGACGCCACCTTCCTGGCCCGGGCCAAGGATCATTTCATTATGCGCGGCACCTGATGGGATCATGGGGAAGCAGTTTTCATCCTTCGCCACACAGATATCTGCGATTACTGGCTTGTCTATCGCGATCATCTCACGGATCACGCGATCAAGATCATCAATGCCTTCTGCGCGCATGCCAACTCCGTGAAAGCTTTCGGCAAGCTTCACAAAATCCGGCAGGGCGGCGGAATAGCTTTCAGAATAGCGCCCGCCATGCAGCAATTCCTGCCATTGGCGCACCATGCCCATATATTCATTGTTCAGAATGAATACCTTCACCGGCAGGCGATATTGCGCGAGCGTGGCCATTTCCTGAATATTCATCAGGATCGAAGCCTCACCGGCGATATCAATCACCAGCGCATCCGGATGCGCGATCTGCACGCCCATCGCCGCCGGCAGCCCATAGCCCATGGTGCCAAGCCCGCCCGAGGTCATCCAGCGATTGGGCTTGTCAAAGCCGAAATACTGCGCCGCCCACATCTGGTGCTGACCAACCTCGGTGGTGATGAAGGTCTCACGGCCCAATTCACGAGTGATGTCATAAAGCCGCTTCACCGCATGCTGCGGCTTGATGATCTTGCTTTCCTGGCAATACTGCAAGCAATCCGTGCTGCGCCAGCCATCAATCTTGCGCCACCAGGCGGCAATGGCGCCCTTATCCTGTGGCGCTTCATCCGCCTTCCATGCCTCAATCATGGCGGCCAGCACGGCGCGCGCATCGCCCACAATCGGCACATCCACAGCAACATTCTTGTTGATGGATGAAGGATCAATATCGGCGTGGATTTTCTTCGATGTCGGTGAGAAGGCATTGAGCCGCCCCGTCACACGGTCATCGAAACGCGCGCCGATATTGAACATGACATCGCAGCCATGCATCGCAAGATTGGCTTCATAAGTGCCGTGCATGCCAAGCATGCCCAGGAATTGCGGGTCTTCCGCCGGATAGGTGCCAAGCCCCATCAGCGTATTGGTGCAGGGCATGCCAGTCATGCGCACGAATTCGCGGAGCAAGCGCGATGCTTCCGGCCCGGCATTGATCACGCCGCCGCCGGCATAGACAATCGGGCGATGCGCGCGCTTCAGCAGCCGCACCGCATCGCGGATGGCCTTGGTATCGGGTTCGGTGCGCGGGCGATAGGAACGATGGCTTTGCGTGGTCGCTTCCCGATACGGCGCCTTGTTGATCAGGATATCCTTGGGCAGATCAATCACCACCGGGCCGGGGCGGCCGGATTTCGCGACGTAGAAGGCTTCGTGCATCACGCGGGCGAGGTCTTCGGATTTCTTGACCAGATAATTATGCTTGGTCGCGGGGCGGGTGATGCCGGTGGTATCGGCTTCCTGGAAGGCATCATTGCCGATCAAATGCGTCGGCACCTGGCCGGTCAGGCAAATCACCGGCACTGAATCCATCAGCGCATCCAAAAGCCCTGTCACCGCATTGGTGGCGCCAGGGCCGGAGGTGACCAGCACCACGCCAACCTTGCCGGTGGAGCGCGCATAGCCTTCTGCCGCATGAACCGCCGCCTGTTCATGGCGCACCAGAATGTGGCGAATGGCGTTCTGCTGGAAAATTGCGTCATAGATCGGCAGCACCGCGCCGCCTGGGTAGCCGAAAATTACCTCAACGCCGTTATCCTTCAGCGCGCGCAATACGACCTCGGCACCCGACATGGTCAGGGCGTCAGAGGCGGGCGGGGCTTGGGTCGCGGCAGACATGGGTATCTTCCTTCATGAAAGGCAATCAGCCCCGAAGGTTCAGGGCCGGCGAGGAGGGGCTGTTAGACCCTCGGCCAGGGGGCGTCAACGGCAAAAATCAAGAAATGCGAAAAAATTGGCCGATTCACTTTCCGAAAATTGCGTGAAACCTTTAAATCGCGCATTTATGAGATAGGATCGGTCCGGGGGCGCCAATTCATGGTGGCGGAACCAGGTTGTTTGCCGCTTGGTATATTGCCCACTCGCCAGGATGGCGCGGGCGGAGGCCTCGTCTTCCGTCAGCCGTCCGGAAAGCATGGCCGCGATTTCCGGCACGCCAAGGGCGCGCATGGCGGGCAAGGCGGGGTCAAGGCCCTGGGCCAGCAGGGCGCGCACTTCCTCAACCGCGCCAGCCTGGATCATTGCCGCCCAACGCTGGGCGATGGCCGCGCGCAGTTCGGCCCGCGGCGGATCGAGCGAAACCGCCGCAAAACGCCAAGGCGCGGGGGCGGCGCTGGCTTCCGCTTGCCAGGCCGCAATGCCTCGGCCCGTGCCGCGCCAGACCTCCCATGCGCGGGCGATGCGCTGGCTATCGCTGGGGCGGAGCCGCGCGGCGGAGGCTGGGTCCTCAGCCGCTAGACGCGCATGCAGGGCAGCCGGGCCTTCTTCGGCCAAAAGGCGCCGGGCTTCTTCGCGGGCTGGCGCGGGGATGGGCGGGATGGCGGCCAGGCCCTGGGTGAGCGCCGCGCAATACATGCCCGTGCCGCCGCAAATGATGGGCAGCCGACCCGCCGCATGGGTTTCTTCCATTGCCTTGAGCGCCGCATCGCGCCACCAGGCCACCGATGCGGCCTCGGCGGCTTCGCGCACGCCGTAAAGCACATGCGGCGCGCGGGCTTCGTCCGCTGGGCCTGGGCGGGCGGTGATGATGCGGAGTTCCCGATAAAGCTGCATGCTATCAGCATTGATGATGGTGCCGCCGAGGCGTTCGGCGATGGCAAGTGCTAACGCGGATTTGCCCGAAGCGGTGGGGCCGACCACAAACAAAGCCTTTGGTTGTGAAGCGGCCGATTCACTGCTCCGGTCATTCGACCTCCGCAGATCGGGGGCTTGGTTTGAAGCGGCCGATTCACTGCTCCGGTCATGCGACCTCCGCAGATCGGACGCTTGAGGTTGATCCTTGTTCATGGCGCGGGCATAGGCCGGATATGGAAAAGGTTTTGACCCTGATCGCGCCGCGTGGCGCGCTTGCACCGGAACATCAGGCGAAGGTTGGGACAGCGCTGCGTGAGGCGGGCGCCGAGGTTGGCGCCGTGGCGCCGCTTGCTGCGCAGGAAGCCGCTGATATCCCCTTCGCTGGCCTGCCGCTGGAAGTTGCTGATCGCGTGGCGCGTACGGCGCTGGAAGGTAGCCCCGTGGATGCCATCGCGCAGGATGTGACGGGGCGGCGCAAGCGCCTGCTGATTGCCGATATGGACAGCACCATGGTCACCAGCGAGACGCTGGATGAATTGGCCGGGGAGGCCGGGCTCAAAGAAGAAATCTCCGCCATCACGCGCCGGGCCATGAATGGCGAATTGGATTTCGAAGGGGCGCTGCGGGAGCGTGTGGGCATGCTGAAGGGCCTGGCGTTGGAAGCGCTTGAGCGCACCTGGGCAACGACCGCGCTGATGCCTGGCGCTGAGGAATTGGTCGCGACCATGCGCGCCCATGGTGCGCGCTGCGCCCTGGTATCCGGTGGCTTCACCTTTTTCACGGGCCGTGTCGCGGAACGGCTCGGCTTTCATGAACATTACTCCAATACCCTGCTGCATGACGCAGGCCGGCTGACGGGCCATGTGGGCGAGCCCATTCTGGGGCGCAATGCCAAGCTGGTTACGCTGAAGCGCCTGGCAGCGGAAGAAGGGATTGATTTGGCAGCGACGCTCGCCGTGGGTGATGGCGCGAATGACCTTGATATGCTGGGCGCGGCAGGGCTTGGCGTTGCCTTCAAGGCCAAACCCGTTGTGGCGGCGGCAGCGCGGGCGCGCGTGGATCATGCGGATTTGCGCGCGCTGCTGTTTGCGCAGGGGTATCGGATGGAAGAGTTTCGGCGGGTGGTTTGAGGCGTTGGGGCTTCGGGCTGGGGCCGAAAAGGCTTTGACAGCGGTGCTACCTGGTATTACCATGTTTGCCTATGACCGTAAAATCCTCCTTTTCGCTCGCGAATGATCAGCATGCCTTTGCCAAAACGCTGGTTGAAGCCGGGCGTTTCCCAAGCATGAGTGCCGTGATGCAGCAAGGGGTCGAACTTCTACGCCAGCAGTTGGAAGCTGAGTCGATGGAACGCGCGGCGCTTGCGGAAGTGCTGAAGCAGCGACGTGCGGGCAAATTCATCTCCGCCAGCACGATGGATGAGCGCATCGCGGCGATGCTGGCCCGCAAGCGCCAAGCGTATGCCCTACAGGATTAAATTCGCCGATGCTTCTGAGCATGATCTTGACCTGATTTTTGATCATCTATTCGAAAGCTATCTGAGTTTCGGCGAAAGCACTGATCAGGCCTTGGATCACGCGGGTCAGCGCATCATGGCTATCCTTACTGCTGCGGAACGCTTGGCGCTATTTCCCGAGCGCGGCGCATCACGCGATGATATCTTGCCCGGCCTTCGCTTCATGGTGATGGACCGCGCGATCTATTGGTATGATGTTGATGATCAATCGCGGGTAGTCCGGGTGCTTGGGATGTTTTTCGGCGGGCAGGATCATATTCGCCGCATGCTGATCAGGCTTTTGGGGACAGACTAGCCGGCCTCACGTAAAGATTGACCAAAACATCCGCGCACTCGTAATCGCCAGAAACACCGCGAAGGCCCGCTTCAGCAGCAAGGGCGGGATGCTATGCGCGAGCTTCACGCCCCAAGGTGTCGCGATGATGGAAGTGGGTGCGATCAGCGCAAAGCCGATCAGGCTGACATAGCCGAGTGAGAAGGGCGGCACGCGCGGATCGCTCCACCCGCCCCAGATCAGGCCGATTGTCGCCGGAATGGCGATAATCACGCCAAAGGCCGAAGCGGTCGCGACCGCCGCGCGGATGGGGTAGCCCAGCAAGGACAGCAAAGGCACGCCCAATGTGCCGCCACCAATCCCCATCATGGCGCTGACTGAACCAATGCCAAGGCCAAGTGCCGCGCGCGGCGCGCCATCTGGCACGCGATCGGTCAATTTGAAGTCAAGCCCGGTGAAGCCCATGTTGAAGGCGACCAGCAAGGCGACGAGTGCGAAAATCGCGATCTGCCCTTCGCCCCGCACATAAACCGCGAGCAGCGTGCCCACCACCACGCCCGCCAACATGCTGGGCCAGATGGAACGCACCAACGCCATATCCATCGCCCCTGTCGCGCGATGTTTGCGCGCTGATTGGATCGAGGTCGGGATAATGGTGGCGAGTGAGGTCGCCACCGCCACCTTCATCTGCACCGCCTCAGGAATGCCAAACAGCGGAAAAACATTGAACAGCAGCGGCACAATCACAATGCCGCCGCCCACGCCAAGCAGCCCCGCGAGTGTGCCGGAAACCAGGCCCGTCGCAGCCATGGCCAAAGCCAGGGCGCCGAGCCAGAGCGGATCGTTCAGATAAGTCATTTCTTGTCCTGCCTGAGTGTTTTCAAGCCAAGTGGAATCACTTGGCGACTCGGAAAATACGATCGAACCACACTAACGCTGTGCCGTCCTCAACGGGCGTGGCATAGAGGCGCGAGGTTTGCGCGTCACCCCATGGGGATGTGCCGAAAGGATGTTTTCGATGGCTGATGCTCGAATCTTGGGCGTTTTGGGCGGCATGGGGCCGCTGGCGAGTGCATGTTTTATGCAGCGCCTGACGTTGCTGACCCCGGCGGAGCGGGATCAGGACCATATCCCGACCATCCTTTGGTCCGACCCCCGCGTGCCGGACCGCACCGCGGCGCGCGTCGCGGGCGGAGAAGACCCCTTGCCCGCGCTGGTGCGTGGCATTCGCGGGCTGGAAGCCGCGGGCTGCGGCGCCATCGCCATTCCCTGTAATACCGCTCATGGCTGGTATGAAGGCATGCGCGCCGCGACCAGCCTGCCCATTTTGCATATTGTGGACGCGGCGGGCGCGGAATTGCGTCGTCTGGGTGTTGCCGGCGGGCGCATTGGTGTGATGGGCACGGCAGGCACGCTTGCGATGCGGCTTTATCAGCAAAGGCTAGATCGGCTTGGCTATGAATGTCTGACGCCGAATGATGACGAAATGCAAAGCCGCGTCACGCCGGCGATCACTGCGGTGAAGGCGAATAAGCTAATTGAATCCTATGAACCTTTGGCGGAAGTGGCGCGCAGCCTGCTGGCGCGTGGTGCCAAGGCCGTAGTGCTGGGTTGTACGGAAATTCCGCTGGGGATTGCTGCCGGTCCGGTGCTGCCTTTTCCGGTGGCGGATACGATTGATGCGCTGGCGCGGGCAGCGATTGCTTGGGCGAAGGGGTAGGCCTGGCGTGGTGAAGTGCAGGTGAGAGATGACAGAGGAGATACGCGACGCCGGTGCGATCTACTACGCTGCCGCAAAAAAGCTGTTAGCGACGCGCGTCCATCAGGCACGGTGATTTTTTCAGGTAGGTGATCGGATTTTGTGCCCCTTTCTTCATAAGATGCTCGATCGATTTCAGTTTCAAACCCGCAAGTTCGTGAGCAACAGCACCTACGAACCCACGGCGCAACTGATCAGCTGGCCATTTTTCGTTTGGATCGGCGTTTCGAGAATAATCACGATCTTCGGGCCAATCACGATACTCGATCCAGCGATCAATACGATACACTTCTCTCACCAGCCCGCGAGCAACAGCCAAAGCGTATTGAGGCTGTGGTTTGCGATTATGCGGCGAGCATACCCAATAGCGCCGAGTGCGCTCGTATAATGCGTCTGGAGTTAGCTGATTGCTCCACTCTTTCTCGATCTTGATAAGGATGGCTGGCCCCGCAAAGTTGAGGGGCTCGGCGGCGTAACGTGCAATCAATTCGTCCAACGGCATCGCGCCAAACTCAGAGTCATGCCCTCTGACCATATTCGTAAGGTTTTCGTATGCGTCAATAAGCGCGGCTTCGACTTGATATGCAGTATCGTTATCCATTTTATGACGATGAATGATGACGCGCACTTCCTGTCCGGACGCAATAATTTCCTGTATTTTCGCAAACTTGGCCGATGGAATTTCTGACTTGAGTGCATACCATTCGTGCTGAAGAACGCGCTGGTCGGCCCCCTTTCCGATATAGAATGGCTGACCAGTACGAGGGTCCTCCAGCCGATAGACATAATACTGGATTTCCTCGACGACGTGTCGTGGGATTGATTTTTTCATATTGCCGTTCCATTACCATTATCTAGCCGTAAGTTTAGGGCCAAAGCGTAGGTGAAGCAATATTTTCTTGTGAGCGAGGCGGATCATGGCTCGGGAAGAACTCATCAGGATGGGACAGTTTGCTGCCATCTCGGAATCATTTTGCTGGGCGAGGTCGGCTGTGTTTGCGCATCTGATCAACGGTTACGCCATTATGGGCGATGATTTGGGTACGCTCGCAAATGAACGCCTTCAAGCGGCGGAAATGCAAGGTGTCTGGCGCGGAACAGCGCGGGAGCGTTGGCTTTGTCTTTTCTTTGAACATCGTCGTTGGAGACATTTTGGTGAGTACCCAAAAGGCAATGACCTGAAGCTGCTTGATGATCTCTGTCGTGTATTGCGCGAGCAGCTATTGCTCGTGCAAGGAGATGAGCGGGCCGAGCTACTGAAGCTCCTGGCCGACCCAGGCAGTTTTGCGCACTGAAATCAGACCGGCCCCTTCCCAGCTACCCACCCGCCAGCATGGCTTCCACCATCGGGCGATAAGGCGTGGTGCCATCGCGTGCGCGGAGCGCCCCGGCGGCTGACGCGAAGCGCAACGCAGCTTCAATCCCCATGCCCTCCGCAATCGCCAAAGCATAGGCGCCGTGAAACACATCGCCCGCGCCGGTGGTATTGGTGGCCTCCACCGGGAAGGCCGGGATTTCCTTTGGCGCTGCCATACCGGGCGCGAGCCAAAGCGTCCCTTTCTCCCCGCGCGTCACGGCGGCGAGCTTCACGGGGCCTGAGGCCAAGGCGCGGCGCAGGCCTTCTTCTGGCGCACAACCAGGCGCGAAATTCTGCAAGCCGGTGACGGAGAAAATCGCGTGATCCACGCGCGGCACCAAATCCACCAGGATGCGCGTTTCGCTTTTCTCGCCATCCAGGACTACGGGCACGCCAAGGCGCCGCGCCTCGGCAGCTGCTGCCGCGACACCTTCCGGCCAGCGCGGATCGCAACAAAGCGCGCCGGCGCCAGCCAGGGTTTGCAGGGGTAGCCAGGCGGGGTCCGTGCCAAGATCAGCGCCGCGAAA
>JBILPX010000039.1:0-14508 GCA_044373565.1 Roseomonas sp. | reverse complement strand
GAATGTCTATGGCCGCCAGAGGGGGCCGGGGCCGCATTTGCTGGTGGGCAGCCATATCGAAAGCCAGAATTATGCCGGCTGGCTGGATGGCGCGCTTGGTGTCATGGCCGGTGTTGCGCTGGGGCGCGCTGGCCTGCCCGTGGATGTCGCGGCCTTTGCTGATGAGGAAGGGCATTTCGAAGGTGGCTTCTTGGGCAGCCGTTCCATGATTGGTGATTTGACGGAAGCCGAGATTGACCGCAGTCGCAGCCGCAATGATGGTACGCCGTTGCGCGATGCTTTGGCCGCCGCTGGGCTGGCCGGCAAGCCCCGCATGCAATTGGAACCCGGGCGGCATAAGGGTTTCTATGAAATGCATATCGAACAAGGCACGCAGCTTGAAGGCCAAGGGCTGCGCGTAGGTGTGGTGACGGGCATTGTTGCTATCTGGCAATGGCGTATTCAGTTCCAGGGCCAGCAGGATCACGCCGGCGGCACCACCATGGCTGAACGCAAGGACGCCGGGCTTTCCGCCGTGCGTCTGCTGGCCGCGATTGATCAGGAATTCCCGCGCATTTGCGGCCCGCGCAGCACCTGGACCACTGGGCGCATCAGCCTTGATCCCGGCGCGCCTTCCATCATTCCCGGCAGCGCCGATGTATTGTTCCAATTCCGTGATGTTTCGGTGCCTGTGCTGGAACGCATGGAAGCCACGCTCCGCGCTTTGGTGCAGGAAAGCAATCGGCGCGAAAAATGCCCCGCGACGCTCACGCAAATGAGCCGCGCGACACCGGCGATTTGTGATCCCGCCATGATGGCCGCGCTGGATCAGGCGGCGGAAGCCCATGCGCCGGGCTTGTGGCAGCAAATGCCATCAGGTGCTGGGCATGATGCGCAATATATCGCGCGGCGCATGCCTGCTTCCATGATCTTTGTGCCTTCTATTGGCGGCATCAGCCATCATTGGGCGGAAGACACGAAGGATGAGGATTTGGCGCTGGGCTGTCAGGTGCTGGCCAGTGCGGCGGAGAAGTTTCTCGCGGGCTAGTGGCCTGATCGCTGCTGTTGTTTTCCGACGGCAGTGTGAATCGACACACTAAACCCAAAGCGAGTACTGGGCCGGGGCAGCTGTGGGGGTGGAACCACTTGGCCGTCAGGTAAATGCACCAATACCAAACCCTGCGATTAGCGGCTCAATTGGGTGATTCCCCATCGCGGGTCAGCGCTCGTCTCGTTCCCATTCGTTCAGCAGACACGCAGTGAATCTTTGTTTGGTGGCATTTTGAGAGCCGCCAAATGCTTCCCCTTAGGTCGCGTGGACTCTAGGGATTCCGCAATTTTCTGATATGTGATTCAAGGTGCTTTTTTGGGGGCACCTATGGGAGTTTTGGATCGGCTGGTATTGAGTGACGATGCCTGGGAACGGATGGCGCCATTGATTATTGGCCGCCCTGATCAGAAAGGTTCGACGGGGCGCGATAACCGCATGTTTGTTGAAGGGGTGCTATGGATTGTGCGCACCGGTTCACCGTGGCGCGATCTACCGGAAGCCTTTGGCGAGTGGAACAGCGTATTCCGCCGCTTTAGCCGCTGGAGCCAAAAGGGTGTTTGGCTTCGCATTTTCGAAGCCATGGCTGACGATCCGGATTTTGAATACCTGATCGTGGACAGCACTATCATTCGCGCCCATCAACACGCTTCCGGCGCAAAAAAGGGGGGGCTGAAGATCAGGCCCTGGGCCGTTCGCGCGGCGGGTTGAGCACGAAAATCCATATGGCTGTGCGCGGTTTGGGCAGCCCGGTGCGATTTGTCCTCACTGGGGGCCAGCGTGGGGATTGCCCTCAGGCCCATGGGCTCATTGAGGGGCTTCCCGCCGATGTTTTTATCGCCGATGCCGCCTACGATGCTGATCCATTACGCGAAGCTATTGCGGAAAAAGACGCCATCGCCGTTATTCCGAACAACCCATCCCGCGCGAAGAAGCATCCTTTTGACAGGCATCTCTACGCGCAGCGCCATTTGATCGAGTGCTGCTTCAGCAGGCTAAAGCAATTCCGCCGCGTCGCAACGCGTTACGAAAAAACCGCAAGAAACTACCTCGCCGTCGTGACACTCGCAGCCACCATACTGTGGTTAAGATAGATAAGTGTCCACACGACCTAGCCTCTAAGCCCCCAGTTCTGAAGGGAACTGCGTTGGGCCCCTGGACCGCCAAGCCCGCGCAGGGCAGGAAGGCGTCATGACGCCGATGGAAATTGCCCTGGAAGAAGCCCGTGCCGCCGCTGAACGTGGCGAGGTGCCGGTGGGCGCCGTGGTGACTGACAGGACAGGCCAGGTGCTGGCGCGGGCCGGCAATGAGGTGGAGGCGCGCCACGATCCTTCGGCCCATGCCGAAATGCTGGCGCTCCGCGAAGCCGCCCGGAAACTGGGCCAAACCAGGCTTGGCGATTGCACCCTGACCGTAACCTTGGAACCCTGCCCGATGTGCGCCCAGGCGGCCTCCTTCTTTCGCGTCGCGCGGGTCGTTTTTGGCGCCTATGATCCGAAGGGCGGCGGCGTGGATCACGGGGCGCGGGTTTTCGCCGCTTCTTCCTGCCATCATCACCCTGAAGTGGTGGGCGGTGTGCGGGAAGCAGATTGCGCGGGCCTATTGCGCGGGTTTTTTGAAGCCCGACGTTGACGCCAGCCAAACTTTGCCGGGATAAGAAGACAATTCTGATTAGTTTGTGATGGAAACGGCTTCATGCGCGTGCTCAAGGGTCAAGACCTCATGCAGGGGTCGGACCATGAATTTATCGTCAAGCTCTATCGCCGCATCCTGCTGCGCGGCGCGGATGAGGGCGGCTATCGTCATTATCGCGACAAGATCGAAGCTGATCCCGGCTGCCGGCGCCGCCTGATTGAGGATATGGCCGGCAGCAGCGAAGCCCGCCGCCAGGGCGAGGCGGTGCACATCATCTGGGATGACGCAGAAATGCCGACTGCCACCCCGTCGGCAACGGCGCCGGAAGCCTTGCCGGAGGCGCTGCGCCAAAGGCTCGGGTCCTTGGATGATGCCAGCCTGGCCGCCCTTGAAGCCTCCTTGGTGGAATGCCTTGAAGCTCTCCGCGCCGTGCGCCGCAAGTCGCCGGAGCCGGGCGCATAATTTCGCCTTGAAGCAGAGCGAAAGATTTCGTGATGGCTCAAGCCTTGGCAGGCGGGCGTTTGGGGTTCAGTTTCGCCCCTGATTTTTTGAAAGGTCCTGTGCCTGATGAGCGAACCTCGTCCCGTTCAATTGTTTGATGTCATGGCGCAGCAAAAGCTGATCCGGCCAGAGCTTGATCGGCGCATTGCCGCGGTGCTCGATTCGGGCCGCTTTATCATGGGTCCCGAAGTGGCGGAGCTTGAAGCGGGGCTCGCCAGCTTCGCGGGGGCGGCGCATTGCGTGGGCGTATCGTCCGGCACGGATGCGCTGCAAATCGCGATGATGGCGGAAGAGATCGGGCGCGGGGACGCGGTATTCCTGCCCGCCTTTACCTATACCGCGACCGCCGAGGTGCCTTTGGTGCTTGGTGCCACGCCGGTTTTCGTGGATGTGGATAAATACAGCTACAATATGGACATCGGTGATCTTGAAAGGCGGGTCGCCGAGGTAAAGCGCCGCGGCTGGCTGCGCCCCCGCGCCGTGGTCGGCGTTGATTTGTTCGGCCTACCGGCGGATTGGCCCGCGATCGAGGCGATTTGCGCGCGTGAGGAGATGTTCGCGCTGGATGATGCCGCGCAGGCTTTTGGCGCCAGCATCAATGGCAAGAAGCTTGGCCGTTGGGGGCATGCGACGGCGCTTTCCTTCTACCCCACCAAGACGCTTGGCGCTTACGGCGATGCCGGGGCGCTGATCACGGATGATCCGGCGCGGGCGGAATTGTACCGCAGTCTCCGCACCCATGGCGAAGGCAAGACGCGCTATGAGGTAGAGCGCACCGGCATGAATGGCCGGATTGATACCATCCAGGCCACCATCCTGGCTGCGAAGCTGCCGCTGCTGGCCGGTGAGCTTGCCATGCGCGCAAAGATCGCCGCCGTCTATAACGCCGCTTTCGGCGCCAAGGTGGGCGTTCAGGCAGCCCCCGCAGACGCGGTGAATGCCTGGGGGCTTTATACAATTCGGCTGCGCGATAGCGACCAGCGGGGCAAGCTTCAGGCGGCATTGACCGCGGAACGGATTGGCAGTGGCATTTATTACCCCAAACCCCTGCATCTCCAGCCCGCTTATGCCGTGCATCATGCGACAGCCTTCGCGGGTCAGGCGCCGCCGCTTGCGATCAGCGAAAGGCTGGCGGGGCAAGTGCTGTCGCTACCCATGCACGCCTATATGACCGAAGAAGATGCCGCGCGCGTGGCCGATGTGGTGCTGAAAAACTTGTAATTCACGCCTGGTTTCGTCAGCATGACTGGCTTCAACATAGGGGGCCGCGTCATGCATCGTCGCACGCTTCTAGCCGCTACCAGCGGTGCCGCTCTTGCCGCCAGCGGCAGCGCACGGGCTCAAGAACCTGTTGATGTCGCTTTGGTGCTCGCCGTTGATGTGTCCCGTTCCATTGATGAGGATGAGGCGAAGCTGCAACGAGAAGGCTATCGCGATGCAGTGACCGATCCGGCCGTGCTTGCCGCCATTCGCGGCGGGATGATTGGTGCGATTGGCCTTGTCTATATCGAATGGGCCGGCATTGAATATCAGCGCACGGTGCTGCCCTGGACGCGCATCGCCGCTGAAGCCGATGCGCGCAATTGGGCGGCGGCCTTGGCGCAAGCGCCGCGCGCATCGCTTTCCTGGACCTCCATTTCCGGCGCCATCATCCATGCGCGCCGTGAATTGACCGCCTGCCCCTTTGAGGCAACGCGGCGCGTGATTGATGTCTCCGGCGATGGGTTGAACAATAGCGGTCCGCCGGTGGAGGTGCTGCGCGATGAGGCTGTGGCGGAAGGCATCGTCATCAACGGCCTGCCCATTGTGAATGATCGTCCGACCTTCGGCCGCCCGCCGCCCGCCAACCTTGATCTTTACTTTCGGGATCGCGTGATTGGCGGGCCGGGGGCGTTTTATATTGTTGCAGAGGATTTCAACAGTTTCGGCCAGGCCGTGAAGCGCAAACTGATCCGCGAGATTGCTTGACGAACTAAGGGGGGAATATTCTGCCAGACTCAAGTGAATGTTCGATGCCATAGCGTCAGAAAAATGTCACGGCATCTGACTTGACTGGAATTAAGACTTTGCGGAGAAAGCGCCCCGAAGTGGAACTGCCTAAAAATTAGACTGGAGTTTGGATCGATGATGGCACGGTTGATGGCCGAACTTTTGGGCACATTGTGGCTTGTTCTTGGCGGCTGTGGTGCCGCCGTGCTGACGGCCCTTTTCCCTCAAGTTGGTATTGGCATCCTTGGCGTTTCCTTGGCCTTTGGCCTTACGGTGCTAACCATGGCTTATGCAGTTGGCCACGTGTCTGGTGGACATTTCAACCCAGCAGTGACTTTGGGCTTGGTCGCCGGTGGGCGCTTCAAGGCCGCTGACGCAGTGCCCTACATCATCGCCCAAGTCATCGGCGCCTTTCTGGGCGCCGCGATCATTTAAGTGATTTCAAAGGGTAATGGCGGTAATCCCTTGAATGGGGGTTTCGCGGCGAATGGGTTTGGCGCGCATTCCCCGGGCAAATTTTCGCTCATGGCAGCTTTTGTCTGTGAAGTGGTGATGACCTTCTTCTTCCTGATCATCATTCTTGGTGCCACGCATCGCAAGGCTGCCGCGGGTTTTGCGCCTATTGCCATAGGGCTTGGCTTGACGCTCATCCATCTTATCAGCATCCCGGTGACCAATACTTCGGTAAATCCCGCGCGCAGCACCGGGCCTGCCCTTATCCTTGGCGGCTGGGCGCTTGAGCAATTGTGGCTGTTCTGGTTGGCACCGATTTTGGGCGCGTTGCTGGCAGGTGTCGTCTCGCGCCTGCTTTGGCCTCAGGAAAAGAACTGAAGGGGCTTTTCCTGGCCCCTCAAGTCGGCGTCATAAGGCGGGCTTTCAATCATTCCCGCCGACGTTGACCGCACTAACTGAAGCCGTCGGGAAGGCAGCGAGGCTTCCCTCCCCCAGATTGGGCAAGCATTTTCGTAGTTCAGCGATCTTTGTTGTATCCCTCGCGCCACACGCGGGCTTCAGTGTAGGCCCTGGACGTCGCCCTGCCGCAGAAAGCCCATAGAACCCAACATAGGCGCTTTCCTGCAGAATGCCGGTGTAGTTGGCCCGCCGCCCATACCGGGACAGTCGTGTCATCACCATTCAGCCGCTCTGCCGCTAACGTCTGGGCATCTATTAGCATCATGGCCGTCGCTACATTTGGCTTATTGCTTTTGACGTGTACGCTTTAAACTTAGTCGTTCAATTTTAGCAACTGCTCAACCCGGGGCAAGGCAAGGACCGATCTTTCTAAAAGGACGGCGCAGTTAGTCTGGAATGCGACCATGCTTCCGCGGGCGTCAAAGCGGCGGCCCCTCGCAGGACCGCCGCTCTTTGTCTGGCGCAATAAGGCCGTATCAGGCCGCTTGCAGCCGCTTGATCAAAGCCTGAGTGGCTTCGCGCAGCTGTACCGCTTCATCCGCCACGGTACGGCTCGCTTGCGTGATGCTGCCCATGGCCTTGCCGGCATCCTCCGCCATGCCAGACACACGCCCGATGGAACCTTCCAGCCCATCCACCGCCTGGGCGGCATTGCGCAGGCTGGAAGCGATTTCCGCCGTGGTGGCGGATTGTTCTTCCACCGCCGCGGCGATGGCGGTATTCTCGCCGTCCAACTGGCTGATGCGCTTCACGATATCCTCGATCACGCCGACCACATCGCCGATGATATTCTGCATCGCGCCGATTTCGGTCTGAATGCTTTCAGTGGCCTTGGCCGATTGCGCGGCCAGGTTCTTCACTTCAGACGCCACCACCGCAAAGCCCTTGCCAGCCTCACCGGCACGCGCCGATTCGATCGTGGCATTGAGTGCGAGCAGATTGGTCTGCGCGGCAATGGTGCCGATCAGCCCTGTGACATCATTAATGCGCACGGATGCCGCATTCAGCCCATCCACCAAGCTGCTGACGCGATCCGCCTGTTCCGCCGCACCGCGCGCGGTCTGCGCCACGGCGGTCACGCGGTTGGAGACTTCGGAAATCGCGACTGTCAGTTCCTCAGCCGCAGCCGAGACGGATTGAATGCCGTGATTGGCCTCAGTCCCCTCATTCGCGGCAGAACGTGCCTGGGCCAGGGTGGCATCGGTGACCGAGGAGACCTTATTGCCTTCCTGCACCAGCATGGCGGTGCTTTCGGATAGCGTACTGACCGATTGGCCAACAGCGCGATCCAGATCGCCTGCGATGCTTTGGATGGCAGCGCGGCGTGCGGCTTCCATTTCCGCCCCGCGGGTCGCTTCCGTGGCGCGCAGCTTTTCGGCTTCGATCAGGCCTTCGCGGAAGACAGTCACGGCGCGCGCCATCTCACCCACTTCATCCTGACGCTCTGTGCCCTGGAATTCCTTGGAAAGATCGCCCTTCGACATGTTTTCCATGCCATTGGCAAGCGTACCAAGCGGACGGGTGACACGGGCAACCACAACCCAGCCGGCAGCGATCAACGCGGCGAGCGAGAAAAGCCCCAGCAGCGCAATGATTAGCGTCGCCTGGGTGACGGAAGTCACTTCATTGGCAACCTTGTCATTGGTTTCGGCCACGATGGTATCCATCATGCCGCCGATCGATTCCGTGAAGGGGTCAATCGCCTGATAGAGCCGCTCCTTGATCAGCTGATCAAGCTGCGCGCTGTTCTTGGCGGCAGCAATGCGCACCAAATCCTGCGTGACCTGCTCAGCCGGGGCGCGGCGTTCACGCGCTTCGGCGAAGGCTTGCTGCACGGAAGGCGGCAATTCTGCCTGTGTCAGGGCAGACCAGGCCCGGTTGATGTTCTTCACCGCGTCGGCAAGGCTGGTTGCACCTTCTTCCCAGGTGAAATTTCCATTCCGCATCTTGTGGGAGGCATCCACGACAAAGACCGCGTAGGCATCGGACAACGCCTTCAGATCAATCAGTGGCGCCACAGCATTTGTCTTGATTTCAGTGAAGCTCTGCGCGTTATGGCGCATGGACACCCAGGCATAGACCGCCGCGCCGGCATTCACCGCGCCGATCATCGCAAGGATGGTGAGCAATAGGGGGGCAATTCTAATACGCATCGTCTAGCGTGCTCCTTTCGTGGACCTGCCGCATTGTGCAGGCAGCGTCCTTGCTGAAAGGTGACCAAGGCTAGTGATGCACCAAAAATATTTTCCGCATCAGGTTAATGGGCGGCTTGATAATGCGCGACATTGCCCGCTGCTTTCTGCATTTTTATGCGGCATGGCGTTTCCCAAATCTTAATCCAAGGCTGAAGTCACATGCGATGACGCTTCGCGCTGCTTTTTTCTTCAACCGGAAATAGGATTTTGACGCAGCACTGCCTGCATCTTATGCATAGCTTTACTCGAAAAAAGTTTAGCGCTGAATCTGGTCTGACATTCAGTAAGATTACTGTCATTCAAAAAAAAGGGTTGGACCAGGCGCGCTTGCCCGACGCATCCGCCACCACAATGCGCGCAAAGCCGCCATCGCGCAGCTTTGCAAGCGGTAGCACCGCCTTTGTCTGCAAGGGTACGACGGATTGCGCCGCCGATGATCCGCGCCCGAGCGCCATGATGTTGGCAGCCGGGCTGCAATGCACCTCAATGCTGTCATCGCCCCAGAGTACGCCTTCAATGCACGGGCCTTTCTTCACTGCCTTCCCAAAGCCGAAACGCGGATCGTGAAATTGCGCCTGTGGCTTGGGGGTAGGGTATCTCTCTGGCGCACGGCATGGGGTAGGAATTTTCATCAATTAATCACCAGAGAAAAAGAAAATCTTTCTTTTTTCAGGCTCTTGCGCTGGCTTCAGGATGGGCTTTTTTCATTTCAAAGTTTGGAGAAGCCGCATGTCGAAAGTCTTTGTCATTCACGAAAATGATGCCTGGGTGGAACCGCTGCGCGCGGCCTTTGCCCGCCTTGGCACGCCTTATGAGGAATGGTTCCTCGATGAAGGCGTACTTGACCTGACCACACCGCCGCCCGAGGGCGTTTTCTATAATCGCATGAGTGCATCTTCCCACACGCGCGGGCACACCCATGCGCCTGAATATGCGGGCGCGGTGATCGAGCATCTGGAACGCCATGGCAGGCTTGTGGTCAATGGCCGGCGCGCCTTGCAATTGGAACTCTCCAAGGTCGCGCAATATGCCGCGCTGGCGGGGTTTGATATCCCAACGCCGCCGACCATTGCCGTGGTGGGGACGCAGCATCTTGCAGCGGCGGCGGAAAAGCTGGGCTTCCCCGTGATCCTGAAGCATAACCGCGCCGGCAAGGGGCTTGGCGTGCAATTGATTTTGAGCGCGGCCGCACTGCACGAAGCGGTAGCGAAAATTGCGGCGGACCCGGACCCCTTCGCCGCGCCACGCGATGGGGTTTGGCTGGTGCAGCGCTATATCGAAGCGCCGGAGCCCTTCATCACCCGCGCCGAATTCATCAATGGAAAATTCCTCTATGCCGTGCGCGTGGATACGTCTGAAGGCTTTGAGCTTTGCCCGGCGGATGTCTGCGCCCTTGAACCCGGTGCGGTCTGCCCCGCAGTGGCGCCGGGTGAGAAATTCCGCATCATTGAGGGCTTCACCCACCCCTTGCTGCTGCGCATGGAAGCCTTTTTGCGTGCCAATGCCGTGGGTGTGGGCGCGATTGAATTCATCACGGATCGCGCCGGAAATACCTTCGCCTATGATGTGAATACCAACACGAATTACAATGGCGATGCCGAAGCCCGCGCCGGGCAATCAGGCATGGGTGCCATTGCGCAATTTCTGACCGGGCTGCTGCAACAGCAACAAGCCAAGGCGGCCTGATGGCTAATTTCCGCACCCTGGCGGGATTTCCGCCAGGGTGCGAAACACAGGCTTACCAGCCTGCCTGAAGCGCGCGACTTCCTGATCCGCGACCTGGCTTGGCCCGCCGAGCCGCAGCACGGCATCACAGCGCTCGGCTAGCGCGAGAGAGATCGGCATCATCACTTCATCGAAAACATTGCCCTCGGCAGCGGCGATGATCGGCAGCGCCATATTCACGCCAATCACTGGCACATGACCAAGGCGCAGCAACGCAAGGGCCGCGCGGTTCATTTCCGCAAGTCGCGCTGCGCGTAGCGCCGCATCCGTGCCACCGCTGGTATAGGGTGCGGCGATCATGATCCACATGGAGGGCGCCTTGCGCTGAATGTTTTCCGGGTAAGCTAGCCTATGGTGCCTGTCCGATAAAGCTGCATTACGGTGGGAGCGGTCGTGATAAATATGTAGAGGAGGTACCCGACGCCTAGCGCAGCGCCGCTGACCAGGGTGGCAAGCAGGATCTTGTAGGTCGAGAGAGCCTGTATTTTACAATAGCTGAACCAAGCGATCAGTAGCCAAAGCAAAATTGCTACCGAAGCAACGGTTTGCAGGCCAAAAGCAATACGGAAAAGTGGGCGCTCCATAGCCTGACCCAAGAGTTGCTGCAAAGCAAAAAAATTTGCCCTTACTTCGGGGCTCAAGCTTTTGGGAATACTGGCGCCCTCTCGCAGAGCGCCAGTCACAGGGTCCATGTCACGCAGGAGCTGGGCAAGGTCCGGTCCCAGAGCCTGACTGGCCTGTTCCATCTGGATCCAAGACCGCGCTACGAAGGGATCCACCATTGCAATATTAGTCATGGCGGCGGCGCCGACACCCAATATCAGTGCCACGCCACAGAAATAACAAGCCACGCCAAAGGCTGCCGAAAACGGTGTAGTGGTACCAAACAACCGCAACACACCATGGGTGATCGCTACGCTGGCCAGCAACAAGAACAGCGAAAGCAATGCGTTGGTGCCGAGCCTGATAAAGCCGGCATCGTCTGACGGTAGCGTGAGGGGGTTGGTCACTTCAGGCAGAGCGATAGAAAGGAAAAAGGCTATAAGAAATGCGGTGATCAGGAAGGCTACGCCCTTCTCTGTTAACTTGTCAGAACCGGCTGCATCGTCCCTAATTGTCGGTCCATCTGCTGCAAGATGCGAGACAAGGAACTTGCGTGGTCGAGATAGGCACGCGACGAAAGTGGAGAGGAACGCCGGCAAATCTGCTACCACTCTTTCCAGATAAGCTTTCATCATACGCTCCTAAGAACTGGTTGATTTTCGGTCGGATAGCGGAGGACTGGATACTCCATACCGCTAACGATGCCCAAGCCACGATTATTCCCTTTTTTGCAAGACCTCAACAAAAATTCTGCATATATTCATACTGAAGGTCTTACTTAAAAATCGAGGGCGGCGATCATGATCCACATGGGTCAGCCGAAGGTGCTGAGTAAATCATCCACCTGCGCCGGCGTCAGGCTCCGCGCGCCCGCGCCACGCAGCAGCAGTGCCAGGCGCGCGGCTTCTTCCAATTCCTCAGCGGCGTGGACCGCATCTTCCAGCGTGCGGCCCGATACCACCGGGCCGTGATTGGCCAGCAGCACGGCCTTCGCGGTTTTGGCGGCTTCGTGGATATCGTTTTCCATCGCGCCATCGCCCGGGCGGTAATAGCGGATCACGGGCAGGTTCCGCCCGACACGCATGACGAAATAGGGCGTAAGCGGCGGGATGGGTGCGACCTCCCCCGGTTCGGCCAGGCAGGCAATGGCGGTGGCGTGCGTTGAATGCAAATGCACCACCGCGCCTGCATCAGGCCGCGCCATTAGCACCGCGCGATGCATGAAGACTTCCTTGGAGGGCTTATCGCCCGAAACATAGGAAAAATCCGGCGCGAGCTTCGATATGCGCGCGGGATCAAGCCGCCCCAGGCAGGAATTGGTCGGCGTCATCAGAAATCCGTCCGGCAGCCGCACGCTAATATTGCCCGCTGTCCCCACCGAATAGCCGCGCGCAAAAAGTGAGGCACCAAGCGCGGCAAGCTGAGCCCGCAGCGCAACCTCATCCATGGTCGAAAGCCTTCAGGAAGAAATCACGCGCGCCGAAATTGCCAGATTTGAGCGCGAGATGCAGCCCGCGCGGTTCGGCGAAAGTCCATGGCACGCCAGGATCAATCTCAGGCCCGATGCGCAGCGCCGTGACACCAAGGCGCTGCACCACAGCACCGGAAGTCTCACCGCCGGCCACCACAAGCCTGCCGACGCCGCGCGCGACCAGCCCTTCGGCAATCGCGGCCATGGCGGCCTCAATCAGGGCACCAGCAGCATCGCGCCCAAGTTTTGACTGTAGTGCCGCAACCTTTTCAGGCGGCGCGCTGGCGGCAATCACCACCGGGCGATCGGCGGATAACTTGCCTTCTACCCAATCCAGCGCCTGAGCCGTGAGCGCCGCCGCATCGGGCGTTGCGAGCGCATCCAATTCCAGCACCGGCAGGTGATCCCGCGCCAAGCCGATCTGCCCGAGTGTGGCGCGCGAACAAGACCCCGCCACCACAGCGGCCATGCCCTGCATGGGTGGCAGGCTTGCCGCGTCGCCGCGCGCTTGCAGCAAGCCTGCGCGGCGGAAATTCTCCGGCAGCCCCATCGCTACGCCCGAACCGCCTGTGATCAGCGCGTGTTGCGCCGCGGCTTCGCCAATGGCGAGCAAATGCTGATCCGTCACGGCATCCACAATCGCATAGCGCCGGCCTTGTTCCCCCAGGCGCATCATCGCCTGTCGCGTGGCAGCGGCGCCTTGTTCCACAATGTTGAAAGGCACCAGCCCCACCCCGCCAGCGGTCTGCCGACCCAGCACACGCACCAGATTCGCATCCGTCATCGGCGTCAGCGGGTGGTTTTCCATGCCGCTTTCATTCAGCAGGGCATTGCCAACAAAAAGATGCCCAAGGTAGATCGTGCGCCCATTGGTCGGGAAAGCCGGGCAGGCCAAAGCAAAGCCAGAACCCAAGCGCTTCAGCAGCGCATCCGCGACAGGGCCTATATTGCCTTGATCCGTGCTGTCAAAAGTCGAGCAATATTTCCAAAATATCTGCTTCGCCCCGGCGGCAAGCAGCGCATCACAAGCGGCAAGTGATTGCGCCACTGCTTCGCCCACGGGCGCGGTGCGCGATTTCAGCGCAATGATCACGGCATCCGCTTCTGGCAAAGGCCCGGTCGGCACGCCAATCACCTGCACGGCAGTCATGCCGCCCTTGACAAGGGTATTGGCGAGGTCCGTCGCCCCAGTGAAATCATCCGCAATGCAGCCAAGCAAAAGGGGCATATTCATCTACCTTGCAGGAGGGAGCGCGAGGAAATCCTGATGGCCGATGCGCACGGCAAGCTGACCGGCATCGGCCTGATCCCGTCTGGTATCCAGCCAATCCAGAATGGCGTCACTGCCGCGCTTTTCCCAGCCAAGTGCGGCCATCGCATGACCATCAGCAATGGCGCGGGTAAAGGCGCGGGCGCGGCGGTCCACCACCCAATCACTCGGCGCGCGATGAATCGTATAGCCATGCGCGGCGAAGGCTTCCGCCATTACGGCTGGCGCCTGGGGCCCAAGTGATACGCCACCAAAACCCTTCTCCCGCGCCTGATCGCGTCGAAAGCCGCGCGCCACCAAAGCATCGGCTGGGTGCGGCGGGCTGAAGCGTTCACGCCCTGTCACATTCAGCGCGGCATAGAAGGGCAGGCGCCGCGCGGCGCAGGCGGCGGCCATGGTTTCCACCCAACCGCGTGAGACCAGATCACATAAAGCCGTGCTGACCACGGCATCTACGCGTTCCAGCGGCAGATTGGCAGGTGCTGCGGCAAGATCAGCAAGGATCGCTTCAACGCGCCAAGCGCCATGCGGCGCATGCACTAGCAGCGCGCTCCGCCCTGGTTGCGTGACTGGCCAATCCACAGTCTCGGCACGTTCTGATATGGTATCAAAAGCGCGGGAGACCAATTCCGCATCGCTATCCACCAAAGTCCAGCTTTGCGCGCGGCCAATGAAATGGCCAAGCCAGCGGAGCAAGCTGCCCGTGCCCGCGCCAAGATCAAGCAGCCGCGGCCGCGCGGGCAGGGATGCTGCGAGCATCTCAGCCAATTCAGCATTGCGTGCGGCGGCGTCATAGGGCTCGCGCAGATCGAGCCAATCACCATCAAAGCTTTCAGCCATGATCAAGAGCTTTCAGGAAAGCGCCAGCGCGGTCCGGCCAGCGCGGCAAAGCCTGCCCCGCGCGCCAGGATGCTGTGGCCATATCGGCGCGCAAGGCAGTGTCGAAAATCGGCCGGCGCATGGCGCGTGATAGCGCGTTGTGATCATCCACGGCGGCCACCACGGCAACGTCTTCAGGCACAATTTCCGCGATCGCGCCGCCGGCGGTGATCGCCAAAGGCAGGCCGCGCGCCATCGCTTCCGCAGCCGCCATGCCATAGCCTTCATAACGTGTGGCGAGCGCGAAAAGATCAGCGCGCGCATATTCCGCTTCCAAAGCGGCATCGGGCAGGGCGCCCAG
>JBILPX010000283.1:0-4461 GCA_044373565.1 Roseomonas sp. | reverse complement strand
CCGCCGGCAATCGCCGCGTCAAACCCGCGCCGGTTCGGCACCAGCACGGTGCTTTCCAGCCCCGGCAGCGTTCTCGTGAAAGCCAGCACCGCCGCGGTATCCGCCATTTGCGGAATGGCCTTGGGCGACACGAAGGACCCGATTTCCATGCGCCGGAGCCCCGCATCATACAGCGCCTGGATGAGCGCGGTTTTCACCTCGGTCGGGACGAAATCGCCGGTGATGGATTGAATCCCGTCACGCGGGGAGACTTCGCTAATGGTCACCTTGCCGGTCATACCTGCTTCTCCTTCGCTTCGGCCAGAAGTTCCTTGAACACATGATCATTATGGGCGCCCGCCGCCGGGCCTGGCCAGCGCACAACATCCTGCGGCGCCACGCCGTCAAAGCGGAAGGGTGCCGCCGGGTGCAGCACCTGGCCCAATAGAGGGTCCGCCACTTCCATCACCCAGCCGCGTTCGCGGAAATGCGGGTCATTGGCGCAATCGGCCATGTCGTAAAGCCGCGAACACGGGACCTCGGCCGCTTCCAGAATGGCCTCGGCCTCCGCAGCCGGCTTGGTGCGGGTCCAGGCGGTGATGGCGGCGTCAAGCTCGGCGACATTGTCGCAGCGGAGCCCATTGGTGGCGAAGCGCGGCGCATCCGCCAATTCAGGCTGGCCAATCGCGGCCATCAGGCGGCGGAAGATCAAATCCGAATTGCCGGCAACGCACAGCCATTTGCCATCGGCACAGGGGTAGGTATTGGTGGGTGCTGCGGTTTTGATGGCAGCGCCCTGCGGCTGACGCACCCAGCCGAAAAGCCCATATTCCGGCAGCATGCCTTCCATGAGGGAGAAGACGCTGCTGACCAAATCCACATCCACCACGCGGCCCTTGGCCGAGGGATCACCCTTCACTGCCCAGCAGGCGGAAACCACGGCGAGCGCGCAGTAAATCCCGGCCAGATCATCGCTGATGGAAACCCCGCAACGCGGCGGCGGCAGCCCCTGTTCGCCCGGATGGCCCGTGAGGTGCCGAAGGCCGCCCATGGCTTCCCCAATCGCGCCAAAGGCCGGCTTGTCCTTATAGGGCCCATCCTGCCCATAGCCCGAGATGCGCCCAATCACGAGGCGCGGGTTTTCCTGATGCAAAACCTGTGGCCCAAGCCCCACGCGTTCCAGATAACCCGCGCGGAAATTCTCAATCAGCCCATCGGCGCGGCGGAGCAGCGCGATCAGCTTCGCGCGATCATCCGGCTTTTTCAGATCGAGCGTGACGCTGAGCTTATTGCGCCCATGCACACTGAACCAAACGGCATTGCCATTGATATTGCTGCCCCAGCCCCGCACCGGGTCCCCGCCCGGGGGTTCCACCTTGATCACCTCAGCGCCCAAATCCGCGAGCAGGCGCGTGGCGAAAGGGGCGGCGATGTAATGGCCAAGCTCCACGAGCTTGAGGCCGGCAAGGGGGAGGTTCGGGGTGGGGGAGGGCATGGGCCGGGTTTAGCGGAGAATGCGGGCGCAGGAAATCGGCGCGGGAGGTGCGGAAGGTTCGAGGCGACTGGGCGGGTTCAGGGCCGCCCAGGGTGGTGGGGCAGCGCTAGAGCGCGCCAGCGGGTACGCTGACCCAGGCCCAGTCGGGTTTAACGATCCAACCATCCGCTGGTACCCAAGAGCGGTCTGGAACCGTCTCCATCACCATGTACTCTCTCGAAGGCGTGCGTAGCACCACATGCCCCGAGACAGAAGGTTGAAAATTGGTCCGGAGAGGCGTCCTAGAACCACGATATAAAATAGAACTCCGGCCATGACTAACGAGCGAAAAGCCTGGCAACTTGGTTCGAACTCGCGGTAGGTTGGTGAAATCCACGGGCTGTTGGTCAAGTACCGCCATACGAAGCAAAGTCATGACTTCCGGAATCAAGGCGCGCGTGGCTTGACGCAACCGGGCATAATTGTTTTCGCGCCAATACATCATCGCTTCCTCGGGTGAAGCCGCTTCGATAGGCGACGAGAAGGCCACCAGATCGAATTGATTGGATACGGCCAGAGGCGATTCGCGTGGCCTGCGCTCAGCCTCCGGCTTCCAAACCCTTTGTCTGACCAGCACCTGAACCGTTACCGAGCGCGCATCTTGCGTCAGCAAAGTACCAAACTGAAGATGGAGCATCGCCTCGCCGGCCGGCGGGGGCTGCGATATTTGTCTCGGATGGTTGCTCTCAACCCGCTGGATGGGCATGCGAGTGCCACGAGCGATTTCGGTCGTCAGAGCCGTACGAAATTCTCTTTGCAGTTCAGCGCCGATGTCACTGGTGGACCCCAGCTGCTCTTCCAGGGTCTGTGCGCGATTTTGCCGCGCACCGGCACGCGCCGACTCAAACCCTTGCGCTGCACCAACAACCAATGCTCCCACAGCCACGCCAACAAGACCGCCACCGCCACCGCCACCGGCCATAGCGCCACTGTTGAAATTCGGCGCAGGTTGACCTGGGTCCACGATGACCGTCGCATCGGTTTCGATGATCGAGGCAACATGCGGTCGTGCAAGCTGGTCGGTGGAAATAAGCTCTGGCTTGTGACAGGCTGCCGTCAACAAAAGCCCAAGGGCGGCAAAAACTGAACCAACGCGACGCATAGAATTTCCCCCTAAACATCAGGGCCGACAGTCCCGACGACCTTTCGCGCCCTGCCCATCCACAAGCCTATCCAGAGAATTTCGCGCCCGCAATCTTTCAAGGGGTTTTTCCGGGTATTACAACTCCACCAAATCTAGGAAATCGCCACCATCGAAACCGAACAGCAATCTTTCGCGGCTATTCTGTCCTCGTCGCCAGTTTTCTAAGCGACTTAGTCTCTCCCATCGGCGCCGCGACTGCTACTTGGCGCTAAGTCCTGCACTCTGCCGTGGTCCAGCCTGCTGGATCACGGCAGTTTTTTGCGCCCAGCTCCGCGCCCTGTTGCGCGTGATCTTGCCATGATAGGTCCCCCCTCATGCAAAGCTGCCTCGGCCCGCGCGGAAGGGCCATCTGGCTTTGGGAGAGGAGAGCCCTTGAATCATCACCCTGTCAGCGTGAAGCCGCTTGACCCGCTGAAGTTCCGCGACCCACGCATTACGGCCAAGGGTGAAACCCGCGCGCAAGTGGCGCTGACAGCGCTTGAGACGCTGTGGATCAATACCGGCACGCTCTGCAACATCACCTGCGCCAATTGCTATATTGAAAGCAGCCCGCGCAATGATGCGCTTTCCTATATCAGCGCGGCCGAAGTGGCGGCCTTTTTGAATGAGGCTGAGGCATCGCACCTGCCGCTCCGCGACGTAGGCTTCACGGGCGGTGAGCCCTTCATGAATCCTGAATTTCTGGCGATGCTGGAAGATACACTCCGGCGTGGCTTCCGCGCACTGGTGCTAACGAATGCGATGAAGCCCATGATGAATCAGGCGGCGGGCTTGCTGGCACTGCAAGCAAAATATGGGGCTGGCCTGACGCTCCGCGTTTCACTCGATCACCCAGATCCCAGGGTCCATGATGCCGAACGCGGCGCGGGCAGCTTTGATCGCACGCTGGAAGGGCTGCGTTTTCTGGCAGGGCACGGCTTTCGGTTGCATATCGCCGGGCGCGCCGGCTTCAGCACCGGCAATGAACCGAAGCTTCGCGCTGATTTCGCGGCACTTTTCGCGGCCAATGGCATTTCGGTGGATGCCGCCGATCCCGTCGCGCTGATGCTGTTTCCAGAAATGGATGCGGCAGCGGATGTGCCGGAAATCACCACCGCCTGCTGGGGCACTTTGGGCAAATCACCCGATAGCCTGATGTGTGCCTCCGCCCGCATGGTGGTGAAACGCAAGGGCGCTGCCCGCCCCGCAGTGCTGGCCTGTACGCTTTTGGCCTATGATCCGCAATTCGAATTGGGTGCGACACTTACCGAAGCGTCCCGCCCCGTTGCGCTGAACCACCCGCATTGCGCCAAGTTTTGCGTGCTTGGTGGGGCGGCGTGCTCCCGTTGACGCGCTGACAATTGACGCCGCGCGCCGGGCAGGCGACCTAAGGGATACCCCGAATCGGAGCCCCTGTGTGATGCGCCGCCGCCATCTGATCGCCGCGCCCGCATGAACGCCATGCATGACGCCCCGCGCGAGACCTTGCGCCGCGTCTTCGGCTATGGCGCCTTTCGCGGCCGGCAGGAAGAAGTGATCCGCCATGTCGCGGCTGGCGGTTCAGGGCTGGTCCTGATGCCAACCGGCGGCGGCAAAAGCCTGTGTTTCCAGGTGCCCGCACTTTGTCGCCCTGGGATTGGCATTGTTGTCTCCCCTTTGATTGCGCTGATGGAAGACCAGGTTGCGGCGCTCCGCCAACAGGGTGTTGCCGCTAGCGCGCTGCATTCGGAACTGCCGCCAGATGAAGCGCGCGGCGTGCTGCGTGATTTGCACAATGGGACGCTGAAGCTGCTGTATGTCTCGCCTGAGCGGCTGACGCTGGAGA
>JBILPX010000282.1:0-4474 GCA_044373565.1 Roseomonas sp. | reverse complement strand
CTGCCCCGCCACTTCGCGCGGAATGGGCGCGCCGGGGCGGCGAATGCCGTTCACCGTAACGGCGGCACTTTCGCAGCCAATGAACAGGCTTGGCATGTAATGCTTGCCGGTGGCCGATTGCGGCGGCGCCAGCGCGAAACAGAATGGCTCGCCCAAGCCCTGCCAAGCCAAGGACACGGCCAAATCACCCGCGCGCACGCTTTCGCTATAATGGCTGCGCGCATCGCCGGCCGTTTTAACCTCATCAATTTTGCGATAGCGCAGGCCAGAAAGCCCCGCGATGCCGCGAAAGGCGCCGAAATTGGCCACATATTCGGCCACCAGCCAGCGCGCGAGGGGCTCATTATCTGTCAGGCACCAATTCGCTGACCCTTCTGCAGGATTCGCCTCATGCGGTGATTGCATCAGCACCAGCGCATGGCCCGCCCCATGGGGTGAAAGCACCACGCGGAAAAAACTGGCGAGCGTGGTGAAGGGGCCGTTCGGGTCCTCCTTCAGGGAAATGCCTGGATTTTCGCCGGACCATTCGACCTTGCCCGGGAATAGGATGGTTTCTTGCATGGTATTTCTCCTGTTCAATGCGTCACAGCGTGACCCAGCCATGCGCTGGGATCAATGCCCAAAGCCATCTGGTGCTTGACGCGGCACGGTGCCGGGGCGCAAGGGAAGCTTTGATTTTTCCGAGATCCACCTCCCCATGTCCTTTTCAGGTATCCCTGCCACGCTGCAATCAGCGCTGGCTTCCCGCGGCTATGCAGCCCCCACCCCCGTGCAAAGCGCTGTCCTGGCAGAAGACGCGGCTGGGCGGGATTTGCTTGTCTCGGCTCAGACCGGCTCGGGGAAGACGGTTGCTTTCGGCTTGTCCATCGCACCCGAATTGCTGAACGGCGCGGAACGCCTGCCACCGCCCGGCGCGCCGCTTGCCATCGTCGTCGCGCCGACGCGCGAATTGGCCTTGCAGGTGAAGGCCGAGCTCACTTGGCTTTACGCCCCCGCCGGTGGGCGCATTGCGTCTGGCGTTGGCGGCATGGACCCGATTGCGGAAAAGCGTCAGTTGCTCGCCGGCGCGCATATCATCGTCGGCACGCCAGGCCGGCTTTGTGACCATTTGGAACGCGGCAATCTGAAGCCCGATTCCCTGCGCGTTGTGGTGCTGGATGAAGCCGATGAGATGCTGGACCTCGGCTTTCGGGAAGAATTGGCAGCGATCCTGGATCGCCTGCCGCCAGAACGCCGGACTTTAATGTTCTCGGCCACTGTGCCGCGCGCCATTGCCGCACTCGCGAAAAGCTATCAGCGCGATGCGCTCAGGCTTGAAGTGGGCGGCGGGGGTGAGGCGCATGGCGATATCACCTATCGCGCCATGCTGGTCGCACCGCATGAAATTGAACGCGCGGTGGTGAACCTTATACGCTTGGAAAACCCGCCGCTTGCCATGGTGTTCTGCGCGACGCGCGCGGCGGTGGCCCGGCTACATGGCAATCTGGCCGAACGCGGCTTTCCCGCCGTGGCGCTTTCCGGCGAGCTCACCCAGACCGAGCGGCTGCGCGCCCTGCAAGCGCTGCGTGATGGCCGGTCGCGCGTTTGTGTCGCGACCGATGTGGCGGCGCGCGGCATTGATTTGCCGGAACTGGATTTAGTGATTCACGCTGAATTGCCGCGCGATGGTGAAACCCTGCTGCATCGCAGCGGTCGCACCGGCCGCGCGGGACGCAAGGGCACCAGCGTGCTGCTGGTGCCGCATCCGCGCCGCCGCCTTGCCGAACGGCTGATTGGCGCTGCCAAGGTCACCGCCGCCTGGGGACCTGCGCCATCGGCTGATGCCGTGCGTGCGCGCGATGCGGAACGCCTGGCGGAACAGGCGCGCGGCGTTTTGACCGAAGAAGCATCGGAAGATGATCTGGCGCTTGCGCGCCGGCTGCTCGCGGATCAGCCGATCGCGCCGGAAGCCCTGGCGGCGGCGTTGATCAAAATGCTGCGCGCGCCCTTGCCGGCGCCCGAGGAAATCGCCGAACAGCGCCCCGAAAGGCGCGAAGCACGGCGGGAAGGGCCTGATGCAGATGCGCCGCAGGGCGGTGAAGGTGTGTGGTTCCGGCTCAATATCGGGCGCAACGGCAATGCTGATCCGCGCTGGCTGCTGCCTTTTCTATGCCGACGCGGGCATCTGACGCGCCAGGAAATCGGCCGTATCCGTATCCTTGACCAGGAAACCATGGTGGAAATCGCGCCTTATGCTGCGGAGCGCTTTGCCGCCGCCGCCCGGCAGACCAGCACCGAAGACCATGAAGATATCCAGATCCAGCCCATGCAGCCCTTCCGGCAAGCTTCTCGGGAAGCGCCGCCGAGAACGGAGCGAACTGCGCCCCCGCGTGAGGCGAGGCCAAACAAGGCTGCAGGCCCCGCCGGGCCGCCCAGACCAGGCAAGCCCTTGAAGCCTGGCCCCGGCAAGCCCCCCAAGCGCTTCGACAAAAAACCAAAGCCGGGTCCCGGCATGGAAGGGCGTAAGCGCGACGCTGGCGCCCCCCGGCTTGGCAAGCGCGGCGGGGTCGCGTAACCCCCGCGCGCCGGTTTGGTGCCGGCGCACAAAATAAGGGGCGCAGATGGCTGACATCATCATTGATATTGGTGGCGAAATTTTCGAGGCGTTTTTTGAAGACGCCGCCGCACCCAAGACCTGCGCGCGTTTCCGCGCCCTGCTGCCCTATCAGGACCGCATCATCCATGTGCGTTGGTCCGGCGAAGCCTGCTGGATTCCGATGGGTGAGCGCGAACTCTCCATCCCCTGGGAAAACGCCACCAGCTACCCGGCGCCGGGGCAGATCATTGTGCATCCGGGCACGATGAGTGAGACGGAAATCCTGGTCGCCTATGGCCCCACCTGCTTTGCCAGCAAGGCGGGCCAATTGGCTGGCAACCACTTCCTGACCATTCGTGAAGGTCTGGACCGCCTAGCCAAGACCGGCCGCGCGGTGCTGTGGGAAGGGGCGAAGCCCATTACCTTCCGCGCGGGCTGAAGGTGCCAGGCGCAGTTCGCAAAAATCCGGATGCTTGACCCCGCTGCCCCTTGATTGACGGCGGGGCTATTTCCATTTCTCATTTGCTAAGGGGCGCCATGCGGGCCCCTGGCGCGGAACAAGCCAGATGCTGCCCAGATGGGGGCATTCGGGTGCGCATCCGCTGACCTCAACGGACCTTGCTTTGCAAAGGAGTGTCCTTGCTATGAACGCTACTGATTTTTCCCCCCTTTTCCGTACCGCCATTGGCTTTGATCGCCTGGCGCGGCTGATGGATACGGCCCGCAGCGGTGCCGATGCCGGGGGCTACCCGCCCTATAATATCGAAAAAACCACCGATGACAGCTATGTGCTGACCATGGCCGTGGCCGGGTTTGCCGAGGCAGATCTGGACATTACCGCCCATCAGAACACGCTGACGGTGGTTGGGCGCGCCCAGCCAACGCCGGAAGAAACCCGCCGATTCCTGCATCGCGGCATCGCCGGGCGTGGTTTTGAACGTCGCTTCGTGCTGGCCGATCACATTGTGGTGAGCGGTGCCAAGCTTGAAAACGGGCTGTTGCACATCGCGCTCCGCCATGAAGTGCCGGAAGCGCTAAAGCCGCGGCAGATACCGGTGCAGGCCAGCCGCCAAGCTGCGCTGATGGAAGCGGCGCCTCAGGCTGCTTGAGCGTCACCAATACTCGCCCCCGCCCGGCAACGGGTGGGGGTTCACCCCTTCGTGAAAAAAGCCTCCGCCGCGGCACGCTGCGCATCGCGCGCACCAATCGCTGCCTCGGCCCGGCTGATTTCGGTCTGCAAAGCCTCGATATACTCCCTGAGTTGCGCCACATCCCAGCCGTCAAAGACCATGGGTTGAAAGCGCGGGGCGCGCCGGGGGCGTTCTTCTTCCTCGATCGGGGCCATTTTTTCTCCTTCTGGGCGCGGGCAGGTTTTGACCCTGGGCGCGCCTCTCTCTATAGGAACCGCAACAAGGCGGGGGTTGCTCTCGCCCGCCCGCCCTCTGAGGTTATGCCATGAACCAGCCATTGATGCCCAAGGCCACCGCCGTGTGGCTGATTGATAAGACCGCGCTCACTTTTGACCAGATCGCCGAATTCGTCGGCATGCATCCGCTTGAAATCCAGGCCATCGCCGATGGCGAAGTGGCCCAAGGGATCATCGGCTACGACCCGGTAATGAATAGTCAATTGACGCGCGAGGAAATCCAACGCTGTGAGGCGGATGGAGAAGCGCGGCTGCAATTGGTTCGCGCCGTCAGCCATTTGCCAAAATCCAAGGCCAGGGGCGGGCGTTATACCCCGGTTTCCAAGCGCAATGACCGTCCCGATGCGATTGTCTGGCTGCTCCGCAATTTCCCGCAGGTGCCGGAAGCAACCATTGTGAAGCTGCTTGGCACCACTAAGGAAACCATCGGCAAGGTGCGCGACAAGACCCATTGGAACAGCGCGAATATCAAG
>JBILPX010000038.1:0-14617 GCA_044373565.1 Roseomonas sp. | reverse complement strand
ACCCGCAATGAGGGGCAAAAAAAACGCGACTCCCAGCATGAAAACATTAGGAATTTCCAGTCGTGACCATTATATTACACATTCCTCGAAGGGATGGGAAACCCCTCTGAGGCATCGGGGTGGCGGCTTTGGCTGCGCCTCGGCGGTAGGATACCGCGGCGCTCCCGTGGCAATGTTAGCTAGGTTTGCCGATCTTGGCGGTCAAGATTTCCGCGGTCGGTAAGTGAGTGATGAAGGCGTATCCTGTTCGTAGGTTTTGGTTTCCCTCAAATGCGGCGCCGGTGCCGCTGGGTTCTGCATCGCCCATCCCCCATGGGCGATGGGTTTTGGACCCCGTACCGGCCAAGAATGGAATGGATACGAGAGAAGACCATGCCAGAAGTGATGTTCGCCGGGCCTGATGGCCGACTCGAAGGACGCTACCACCATTCCAAGCGCCCGAATGGCCCCACGGCGCTGTTATTGCATCCGCACCCGCTCCATGGCGGGACGATGAACAACCGCGTGATCCATGCGCTGTATCAGCGTATGCAGGCGTTGGGCTTTTCGGTGCTGCGCTTCAATTTGCGCGGCGTGGGACGCAGCCAGGGCCGTTATGATGGCGGCATTGGCGAAATTTCGGATGGCTGCGCGGGGCTGGATTTCCTACAGACCGTGAATCCCAACGCGTCTTCCCAATGGGTGCTGGGCTATTCCTTCGGCGCTTATGTTGGCATGCAAGTGCTGATGCGCCGGCCGGAAATGGGCGGCTTTGTTTCCATCAGCGCGCCCGCTTCGCATTATGATTTCGGCTTCCTGGCCCCTTGCCCCTGCGGCGGGCTGATCCTGCATGGCGCCGATGATGAATTGGTGCCGGAACCTTCAGTGAAGAAGCTGGTGGAAAAACTGAATACGCAAAAGGGTGTCAGCATTGACTATCGCGTCATGGCCGGTGCGGGCCATGTCTTCACGCCGGAACAGACCGAAAGGGTTGTGGATGCGGCGGAAGATCACGTGATGGGCATTCTGAACCGCAATCGCATGGCGCTGGCGGCTGACTAAGCCTTGGTGCCATGCCTCGCAAAAAGGCCGCGCGGATCATTCCGGGCGGCCTTTTTCATGTGCGGGGTTTGTGCTTTCATTGCGTGGAGCATTTTCAAGCCAAGTGGAATCACTTGGCGGCTCGGAAAATGCGACCAAACAAAAGTTTAGGGCGTGTCTCGTGAACGACGATGAACGAGACACGCTCTAGAGAACCGGGAGCTCAACATGAAATTATCTCGTCGCGCGCTGCTTGCCAGCACCCTAGCCACGCCCGCCATTGCGCAAGCGCAGGGCGGTTGGCGGCCGGATCGGCAGATCACCATGATCGTGGCCTTTGCCGCCGGTGGCGGTACGGATGTCGCAGCACGCACCATCGCACGCTTCATGGAAGCGGATCTGGGCCAGCCCGTGGTGGTGCTGAACCGTCCCGGCGCCGGCGGGGAAATCGGCTTCACGGAATTGGCGCGCGCCAGGCCCGATGGCTATACGATTGGCTTCATCAATACGCCCAATATTGTCACCATCCCCATTGAACGCCGCGCGCGTTACTCACTCGATGATTTTTCCCTGATCGGGAATATCGTTGATGATCCGGGCGGGATGTGGGTACTGCCCGACAGCCCTTACAAAACGCTTGCTGATCTATTGGCTGCGGCGCGGGCGAATCCGGGCACCATTGGCTATGGCACCACAGGCATTGGTTCGGATGATCATCTGGCAATGCTGGCGCTGGAACGGGCCACGGGCACCAAGTTCCTGCATATTCCCTTCGCCGGTTCGTCTCAGGTGAAGCAAAATGTGCTGTCGCGCACCATTCCCCTCGCGGTGATGAATGTGGCGGAAGGGTTGAATGATATGAACCAGGGTACGCTGCGGCCCATCGCGCAATTGGGCGAAACCCGTTGGGACCGCGCGCCCACCATCCCAACCCTGCGGGAATTGGGCTTTGATGTGGTGGAAGGTTCCATGCGCGGCATGGCCGCCCCCGGCGGCATGCCGACGGAGATCATCACGCGGCTCGCGGAATCCGTGAAAAAGACCGTGGATAATCCGGAATTCCAAAAGCTTGCAGATCAACAATTCCTGCCGCTGCGCTTCCTCGCGCCCGATGCCTATCGGGCGGAACTGATTGGGCTGCGCACACGCTATCAGGCGCTTTGGAACCAGCATCCTTGGCGGGAGTGATGCTGTCGCGTGATCCGTAAGCGCGGATCACGCGCGCCTCTCACGGCATCCATTTGTCACAAAACGCCGCGACATCTTCATTCTGGAAATCCGCAAGCCGCGCCATGATCACCTCAAAGGGCCAGTCCCACCAGGCGATGGCGTGCAGCCGTTCAGCGATATCCCGCGGGAAGCGTTCCTTGATCATGCGCGCCGGCACGCCGCCAACAATCGTATAGGGAGCGACATCACGCGCCACCACGGCGCCCGCGGCCAACACGGCGCCATCACCCACCGTCACCCCGGCCAATACCGTGACGCCATGGCCGATCCAGACATCATTGCCAATCTTTACCCGTGCAGCGCGGCGTTCCGCGAAAAACGCGGCGTCGCGCTGCTTTGTCGCATCGTAATATTCCGGCACATAGGTGAAGCGATGTTGCGTCGGGCGCCCCATGGGATGATTGGGCGGGCCGATCCGGACACAGGCCGCAATGGCGCAGAATTTACCGATTTCGGCATCCGCCACCTGGCAATCACGGCCAAGATAGGATGCATCGCCAAGCGACGCATATGCCACCGAGGATCGTTCCAGAATCTCACAACGCACGCCAATTTCTGCCTGGCGTAGCTTCACGCTGGGATGAATGAAGGTTTCGGCGATTTTTGGCGTGGGCAAGTTCATGACGATGCTCCCTTGCAATATGGGCGGCAAAACGCCCAAAAGCCTGCTGCGGGTCAATCGGATGAGGCAGCCACCCATCCAGCCGGCGGGCGTTTTCTTGATCTTGCTCAATATGCGCGCCCCGGCCACTGGCATGATGCTTGGGCCGAGCTTCAGTTCGGCGCAACAACACGGGCCGTGCAGCACAAGCGGATGCGGCTTTGGGGGTTCTATGGCTGAAATTGACCATCTTGTGATTGGTGCCGCCACGCTGGAAGCGGGCGCGGCTTATCTTGAACGCCATTTGGGCGTGCGCCCGGTTCCGGGTGGCGCGCATCCTGGCGTTGGCACGCATAATATGCTGCTCGGGCTTGGACCGGACCAGTATATCGAAATCATCGCCCCGGATCCCGCCCAGGGCACGCCCGCCCATCCACGCCCCTTCGATCTGGATGACCCGGCCCTGAAGTTGGCGTTGGAACCGGAACCACAGCTTATCGCCTATGTCGTCGCCACGCCGGCCATCGAAACGGTGGTTGCCCGGCTTGGTGCCTCCCATGGCGGTGAGGTGCGCGCCATGCGCCGTGGTGCGCTTTCCTGGCGCATGGCCTTCCCACCGCAGCGCCAGGATATGGGCAACCTGATCCCGCCACTGATCCAGTGGGATGGCGCAAGGGCAGCGGCGCAAATCCCCGATTCCGGTTGGCGTCTGGCAGGTTTGGAAGCCCAGCACCCGGATATGGATGCGCTGCGTGAGGCCATTGCCGCCCGGGGCCTGGCAGAAGCGATCAAGCTCCGCCAAAGTCCCAGCGCCCGGCTGATTGCCCATTTGCGCCATCAGGATGGCCGAGAGGCGGTGATTGCCAGCGCCTGAAATGAGCGGGTAGAAGCGCTTGAACGCTCTATCTTTCCGCGTAAATTGAGGACATATTTCCCGCATGGGAAGAACTTATTGCCCCATCCGCCACCGCCTTACCGGCGCCCTATCGCCATTTCCATTCATGTCAATGGAAATGGCGCGTTTGGCTTTGCCTGGCGCCTTGCTCCATAGGATCACCCCGGCATGACAGCGCGGGTCTTGGTGGTGGATGACAGCCTACCCAATCGGAAGTTGCTCGAAGCCCGGTTGCAGGATGAGTATTTTGAGGTTGTCGGCGCGGCTTCGGGCGCTGAGGCCATCACGCTCGCGCAACGCTGGTCGCCCGATATCATCCTACTGGATGTACTGATGCCGGTGATGGATGGGTTTGAAGCCTGCCGCCGCCTGAAAGCGCAGCCGATCACGGCGCATATCCCGGTGGTTATGGTCACATCACTCAATGACCAAAGCGAACGCGTGCGCGGGCTTGATGCCGGGGCAGATGATTTCCTGGTCAAGCCGGTGGATCAGGCAACGCTTTTCGCCCGGCTGCGCGCCCTGTTGCGCGTCAAGCAGGTGCTGGATGCCTGGCGGCTCCGTGCGGAGACAGTGCGCGATCTGGGCTTTGAACCCCCAAGCGCGCCGCCTGAGGATTTTGAGGGCGCGAAAGTCCTGTTGCTATCCGATAATGAGGCTGAGGCCGCGGCGCTTTCCAGCGCGCTGGCCGCCGATGGCATGGCGCTTGAGCAATTCCGCGACGAGAAATTGGTCTGGGCCAAGCTACAGGACCCGCAGTCGCATTATGATTTAGTGCTGACCTCACTCCCCATGCGGGAGGGTGATCCGCTTAGGCTTGCCTCTCGCCTTCGGGCTGAGGCGGAGACGCGCGACCTGCCGCTGATGCTGATCGCGGATGAGGAACAACGCGAATTGGTGCTGCGTGCCTTTGAATTGGGTGCCTCCGATCACGTGCTGCGTCCGATCAATGAGGAAGAATTGCGCGCGCGGGTGCGCAACCAGGTACGGCGCCGGCGTTATCAGCTACGCTTGCGGGCGGAATTTGACCGCTCCCTGGAATTGGCGGTCACGGATGGGCTGACGGGGTTGCGCAATCGCCGTTACGTGTTTCGGCATCTGGAATCCCTACTGCGTGCCGGCACCGCTAGCGGCGTGCTGATGATTGATGTGGACCGCTTCAAGCCGCTCAATGATTATTACGGCCATGCAGCGGGCGATGCGGCTTTGCGCGAAGTGGCGGCGCGGTTGCGAGAGCATGTTCGCGCTTCCGATATTGTTGCGCGCTATGGCGGTGAGGAATTCCTGGTGGTGATGTCGGGTGCGGGTGCGGAGGAGACGGCGGTGATCGCCGAAAGGCTACGCTCCGCCGTCGCTGATCGCCCGATAGACCTGGGCCAGGCCAAGCTGCCGGTCACGGTCAGTATCGGCAGCGCGTTATCGTCGAGCAATACAGAAGCCGAGCCGCTGATTGCCGCGGCTGATTCGGCGATGTATCGCGCCAAGGCTTCGGGGCGAAACTGCGTGGAAGCAGCGACCGAGGTGGATTGGCGCCCGATGTCATAATGCTCGGGGCGTCCCCGCGTCAGCAAGTAACCTTGGCGAGCCGGATGCCGGCGCCCAAAACGCAAAAAGGGCGAGAAAACCCGCCCTTGGCGCAACCATAATCGCAGCGCCTATGCGGCGCGCGGCATTACTTGATCTTGGCTTCGCGGAAGACAACGTGCTTGCGCGCCACCGGGTCGTATTTCTTCTTTTCCATCTTGCCGGTTATGTTCCGCGTGTTCTTCTTCGTCACGTAGAAATAACCTGTCTCCGCGCTGCTCACGAGGCGAATGAGGATGGTGTTCGATTTGGCCATGGTCAAAAGCTCCAGTCCGCCGGCCGCTGAGCCGAAGGTTTCCTTGGGCCTTTCCTAAGCATACCGGCGTTCTCGTCAAGGGGAAAAGCAAGCCTGCCCCAGTTTCAGCGCATCAAAGCCGCCTGATAGGCTGTCACATCCGTCACCAGCGCCTTGGCGAAATCCTGCTCCCGCTCCACCCCATCCAGCCCGGGACAGGTTTCGCGCAGAGCTGTCGCTTCCAATGCTGAAACGGGCGGGCGGAGCGCGCGCAGCCGCGCCAGCACCGCTCCCATGGGTTGCTGCCCCGCGCGCAGCGCCACCAGCGCCCCCGCCGCGGCTTCAGCACCGCCTGCGGTGCAAAGTGCCGGCAATAATCCCGCCCCCTGCAAGGGCCAGCCTGAGGGCATGACAATGCGCGACCAGCTCAATTGCAATTCCCCGCCATTGGGCAAGGGCAGCAGGATTTGCACCAACCCCTTGCCCTGGGTGCCGGTGCCTAGCACAGCCGCCCGGCCACGTTCTGCCAAAGCCGCCGCCAGAATTTCTGCCGCCGAGGCCGTGCGCCCATCCACCATCACCACAATGGGACGGCCTTGCGCGAGGTCTGTGTCTGAAGCGCCATAGCGCCGATTGGCTTCCGGATGACGACCGGCGGTGCCCACAATCTCCCCACCGTCAAGGAAAATATCTGCAATCGCCACCGCCTGGGTCAGGATGCCGCCGCGATTGCCGCGCAAATCCAGCACTATGCCACGCGGCGGATTGGCCCCCGCAAAGGCAGCCTCGACAAAGCCCGTCACCTGGGCCGAGGTCAGTGCGGTGAAGCCGGAGACGCGCAGATGCAGCACCCCATCGCGGGTTTCAGCCGTCACAGTCTCCACGCGCTGCGCCACACGAAGCAGCGTCACATTGCGCCTTCGCCCGGCGCGCTGCACCGCGAGCGTCACCTCAGTCTCTGCTGCACCTTCCAGCAGCAGCACAGCGCCGGGCAGGTCATTGGCGAAGACCATTTCATCATCCACCGTCACGAGCCGGTCGCCGACGCGAATGCCGGCACCTGCCGCCGGACTATTCGGGGTGACAGCCGCCACCAGCACCTGCCCGCGCTGCACCGAAAGCCTCAGCCCAACACTGCCCTGGCCAAGGCGCCGGTCGCGCGCAAGCTGCGCTTCTTCGGGCGCCACATAGCGGCTGAAGGGGTCAAGATGGCCGAAAATGGTGTTGAAACTGACGCGCAGCAGCGCATCCCGATTCGTTTCCCGAATGGAGGGTGATGCCGCCCAGGCGGCCTCCTGAAACGGCATCAGCGCTTCGGCGGCCACCATGCCAATGGCCTCTGGCGCGCCGCGTGTGGAATCACTTGGTAGCGCGCGGCTAATCAGCGCCCGGCGCCCGCGCATCAGGCGCAATTCCCGGCCCTGCCGTTCAACCCGAAGGCTTGGATCATTGGCGGTGAAGCCCGCCAGGCCCCAGATGATCAGATCACTGGGCAAGGCGCGTTCCATATGCCTATCCAGAATGGCGGCAAAGCCGCCGGCAAAGACCTGTCGCATTTCCTCACGCGGGAAGGGGGCAATGGCCTCGTGCACGCCAGCGCGCGGCACATCCTGCGCCAGCGCCACGCCCATGGGCAGCGCGGAAGCGCACAGGAGGAACAGCAAAGCGAGAGAAAGAAAAACGCGCGCGCGCTTGCTCAGCGCCGTCCACGCCGCGGCGGCGCCTGACGACCCGTGCGTTGGGGAATGCCCTGCATGATGTGAAACACCATCCCGCCCGTGCGCGCAGTCGCTTCCCGAAGCCGCACTTCCACGGACTGGCCCAGCGTAAAGGTCAGACCCGTCCTGCGACCGGCCAGGCGTTGCGTGGCTTCGTCCTGATCCCATCTATCATCCGGCAATGAGCCGAGCGGTACGATGCCGCTCGCGCCATTCTCCTCTAAAGTGACAAACAGTCCGAAGCGTGTCACCCCAGAAATACGTGCGGCGAAAATATTTCCCACGCGCTCTGACATATATGCCGCAAGGTAGCGATCAACAGCATCGCGTTCCGCCATCGCCGCGCGCCGTTCAGTCGCGGTGATGTGTTCGCCGGTTTCCAGAAAACGCGCCGCTTCCACTTCCGCCAAGCCATCACTGCCAAGCTTCAAGCCACGGATCAGCGCGCGATGCACCAGCAAATCCGCATAGCGCCTGATGGGTGAGGTGAAATGCGCATAACGCGCCAAGGCCAAGCCGAAATGCCCGAGATTCTCCGGCGCATAAGCCGCCTGGGATTGGCTGCGCAGCACGGTTTCATGCACCAGCCTTTCATGTGGGCTTTCCTTAACTTCAGCGAGCAGCGCCGCGAAATCACGCGGATGCAGCCGATCCCCGGGCGGGAGCGATAATTCCATGCTGCGGAGAAATTGCCGAAGCCCTTCCAGCTTCAAATCTGAAGGACGGTCATGCACCCGGTACATGCAAGGCTGGATCAGGCGTTCGAGTTCTTCCGCCGCGCAGACATTGGCGGCGACCATGAATTCTTCGATCAGCCGATGGGAATCGAGCCTGGCGCGCGGCACCACTGCGCTGACCCGCCCCTTTTCATCCAGCAATACGCGGCGTTCCGGCAGGTTCAAATCAAGCGTACCGCGTGCTTCGCGTGCGGCCAGCAGGGCACGAAAGGCGCCGTAAAGGCTTGCCATATGGCCAGCGGCCAAGCCTTCTGGTTCCTCGCCCGCTTCAAAACTCGCCTGCGCTTGTTCGTAAGTCAGCCGCGCGGCGGAACGCATGATGCCGCGCCCGAAGCGATGCCCAGACTTCCGCCCCGCTCCATCAAAGTGCATTTCCACGAAAAGGCAGCCGCGATCTTCGCGCGGGCGCAGGCTGCACCAGCCATTGGAAAGTGCCTCGGGCAGCATCGGCACCACGCGATCGGGGAAATAGACCGAATTGCCGCGCGCCCAGGCTTCGCGGTCCAGATGGCTGTCAGGGCCGACGTAATGCGCGACATCGGCGATGGCGACCGTGACTTTCCAGCCGGCGCCATCGGCTTCGGCATGCACGGCATCATCGAAATCGCGCGCGTCATCGCCATCAATCGTCACCAGCGGCAGGTCGCGCAAATCAACCCGCCCGCGCGCTGTCACGCCATGCGCCGCTTCGGCTTGGCGGACCGCCTCCGCAGGAAAAACATCGGGAATGCCATGGGCATGGATGCAGATCAGCGAAACCGAACGCGGTTCGCCCATGACGCCGAGGCTTTCCAAAATTCGCGCAGGCTTGGGGCCAAAATACTGCGTGGAGGGTAAGGGCTCAGCCAACACAATATCACCTGGCTTGGCGCCGCCGGCCTCACCAGGCGGGACCATCCATTCGCCCTTCTGGCGCCGATCGGTCGGGATGATCCGCCCTTCCTCATAAACGCCCAGGATCCTTGCCGGAGCACCACCCGCGATGCGCTTAAAGGTGCGGCCTTCATATTTGCCGGCTCCAATGGGCTTTAGCCGTGCGAGTACACGCTCCCCAACCGCCAACGCTGGGCGGCCTTTGCCTTCCGGGCGCATGTAGATGATGGGCGGGCGGCCTTCGCCGTCCCATTGCAGCGGGCGCGCGATGGGGTCGCCATCAGGGTCTGTGCCCGTCACTTCCACCGGCGCCATATCCGGCAAGCGGCCTGGCGCGATGATGGCGCGCTTGCCGGCAGGGCTTGCGCCACCTTCTTCCGCCAATTCGCGCATCATGTGGCGGAGTGCCGGGCGCTGATCCGTACTCAGCCCAAAAGCGCGGGCGATTTCGGATTTCGTCACGCGGCCCTTGGCTTCCGCCAGAAAACCGCGCAGCGCGGCCTTGGAAGGAAGCTCGCCTGTTGTCTCCGCAACTTGGAGCGCCGTGCCGCGATGTTTCGCGCTGGCCACCGGGCCGGAGGCGGCGCGGGATCGGGCCTTATGGCCTTTCACCGGCGGGCCGCGACGCGGCATATCAGCGGCTACTCTTGCGGGCGGCGGGCTTGGCTTTGGCCGCGGGCTTCGCCTTGGCTGCCGGTTTCGCCTTGGCGGCGGTGGTGGCTTTTGGCTTGGCGGCTGGCTTTGCCTTTGCTGCCGGCTTTGCTTTCGCTGCTGGTTTCGCCTTGGCGGCTGGCTTGGCGGGTGCCGCTACGGCAGCGGCCTTGCGCGCGCCACCCTTCGCACCCTTGCGGGCCGCCGCGCCGCGCGCCTTCATCTCCTTGCCCTTTTCGGCAAGCAGCGTGACCATATCCGCAAGCTGAGCGTCTTCCATGGCCAGATCGCGCGGCAAATTGGCGACGGTCCGCCCATGCTGCGCGTAGGGCCCAAAGCGGCCCTTGCGCACCACCACCATCTCACCGTCCTTGGGGTGTGCGCCCAATTCCCGAATGCGGGACCGTGCATCGGCCAAAAGTGCCACGGCGCGATTGAGCCCAACCGTCAGCACATCATCATCCTTGTCCAAGGATTTGAAGATGCTGCCGCAGCGAACATAGGCGCCGAAACGCCCAAGCCCGGCGGTAATTTCTTCCTGGCTTTCCGGATCAAGTCCAACCACGCGCGGCAGGGAAAGCAAGCCCAAAGCGCCTTCCAGTGTCATGCCATCCGGGTTTTGCCCGGTGGGCAGGCTCGCGCGGCGTGGCTTGGTGGGCTTGCCCTTGGCATCTGTGCCGGGCTCACCGAGCTGCACATAAACGCCATAGGGACCGCGACGCATGGTCACGGCCTGGCCCGTCACCGGATCCTGGCCCAAATCGCGGTCGCCGCCGGCAGCGTCGCCATCGGCGGAACCAACACCGAAGGGGCGGGTGTAACGACATTCAGGGTAATTCGAACAGCCGACAAATGCGCCACCGCGCCCGAGCCGCAGCCCCAGCCTGCCTGTAGCACAGGTCGGGCAGACACGAGGATCTGTACCATCCCCGCGCGCGGGGAAAATATGCGGCCCCAGATCCTCATCCAGCGCGTCAATCACGTCGCGGATCTTGAGATCCTTGGTCGCTTCCACGGCGCGGGAGAATTCATCCCAGAAAACATGCATCACCGCACGCCATTCGGCACGACCACCAGAAATTTCATCAAGCTTTTCCTCCATGGCGGAGGTGAAGCCGGTATCCACGTACTTCTCGAAAAACCGCACCAGAAAGGTGGTGACCATGCGCCCGAGATCCTGCGCGATGAAGCGCCGTTTCTCAAGCGAGACATATTTCAAATCCTGCAAGCGTTGCATGATGGAGGCATAGGTGGATGGCCGGCCAATGCCGAGTTCTTCCAGTCGCTTCACAAGTGACGCTTCAGAATAACGCGGTGGCGGCTGCGTGAAATGCTGGCTCGCCGCGATGTCACCGTGCTTCAGCGCTTCCTTATCCCGCATGGGCGGCAGGATGCGGCTATCCTCATCCTCGGCAGGCGCGCTGCCGGGCGCAATGCCGGCGCGCGCATCGGCGGCGCGATCATCCTCATCTTCGCGATACAGCTTCAGGAAACCGTCAAAGGCAATCACGGAACCGGTGGCACGGAATTGCGCGCGGGCATCCTTAGCGGCGATATCCACCGCCGTTTGATCCATCTCGGCCGAAGCCATCTGGGACGCGACCGCGCGCTTCCAGATCAGATCATAAAGCCTGGCCTGCGCGCCTTCCAATTCGCCGCCCATGGTATCGGGGCTGCGCGTTACGTCCGTCGGGCGAATCGCCTCATGCGCTTCCTGCGCGTTCTTGGCCTTGGAGGCATATTCGCGCGGTGCGGCGGGCATGTAATTCGGCCCGAATGCGCTTTTCACGTGATCACGAATGGCGGAAATGGCTTCGCGCGCCATGGTCACGCCATCCGTCCGCATATAGGTGATGTGGCCGGCTTCATACAAAGCCTGCGCCGTGCGCATGGTTTGCTGCGCGCCCATGCCGAGCTTCCGCGATGCTTCCATCTGCAGCGTGGAGGTCATGAAGGGCGGGGGCGGGTTCCGCCGCACGCGGCGCTTTTCAACCGACGCCACACTATAGCTGCCGCCTTCGGCCAGCTTCCTCGCGCGAAGTGCCGAAGCTTCATCCGGCAGGTCGAATTGTTCAAGCTTGCGGCCTTCAAGATGCGTGAGCCGCGCGGTGAAGGGCGCGCCGGCCGCCGTGGTGAAGCGGCCTTCGATGGACCAATATTCGCGTGCGCGAAACGCCTCGATCTCCGCTTCTCGTTCGCAGATCAGCCTGAGCGCTACAGATTGCACACGCCCCGCGGAACGCGAGCCTGGCAATTTCCGCCACAGCACCGGCGAAAGCGTATAACCCACCAGATAATCTAGCGCGCGGCGCGCCAGATAGGCTTCGATCAGCGGCTGATCCAGATCACGCGGATGCGCCACCGCATATTGTACGGCGCGCTTGGTGATTTCATTAAAGGTGATGCGCTGAACATGCTTGCCCTTCAGCGCCCCGCGCTCGGCCAGCATATCCTTCACATGCCAGGAAATCGCTTCCCCTTCACGATCCGGGTCGGTGGCCAGGTACAGCCGTTTGGCGCCCTTCAGCGCAGCCGCAATGCGGCCCACTTGCTGTTCGCCGCGCGGGTCCTTGCCCCAGAGCATGGCGAAATCCTGATCTGGCAGGACCGCGCCATCCTTTTCTTCCAGATCGCGGACATGGCCATAGGAGGCCAATACCGTGAAATCCCGGCCCAAATATTTTTCAATCGTCTTCGCCTTGGCCGGCGATTCCACAACGACAACGTCGCTCATGCTTTCCCGATTCACCCTCGCCCGGATAGCGCTACCCGATGGCCGGGCAGCATATCCACCCGGCCTTCCAGTTCCAGATCAGCAAGCGCCGCCTGGAGCGCGGGGGGTGAGAGGTGACAGCGCCGGAGAAGATCGTCAACAGATATCGGTGCCATTCCAATTAAATCAATGAGTTGACCATATTCGCCAGGGGTGGCCTCCGGCAGCACATCCTCAGATATCGGGATTTCCGGCTGCCGGGCCAGGGCAAAAAGCGGGGCGTCACTGGGCGCTTCGGGCAGATTCGTCAGCACATCAGCAGCGCTCTCCACCAGATGGGCACCCTGGCGGATAAGGTCGTTTGCGCCGCGGCTGCGCGGGTCGAGCGGGCTGCCGGGAATCGCGAAAACCTCTCGCCCCGCTTCCAAGGCAAGGCGCGCGGTGATCAGCGTGCCGGAACGTTCGGCGGCTTCCACCACCAGAACACCCAGCGAAAGCCCGGCCACGATGCGGTTGCGCTTCGGGAAATGCCGCGCCAAGGGCGCGGTGCCCAAGGCATGTTCCGCCACCAGCGCCCCTTCGCGGCCAATCCGCGCCTGAAGCGCGGCGTTTTCTGGTGGATAGGCCACATCAAGGCCGCCCGGCAGTACGGCCAGCGTCCGCCCAACGCGCAAGGCGCCCTGATGCGCCGCCGCATCCACCCCGCGCGCGAGGCCCGAGATCACCAGCACCCCGGCTTCGGTCAGTGCCTCCGCAATGTCTTCCGCGATGCGCCGGCCGGCGGCCGAGGCATTGCGTGCGCCGACAATGGCGAAACTTGGCACCTGCGCCAGCAAAGCGGCATCGCCCTGCACCGCGAGCATGGCCGGGGCATCGGGCAATAAGGCGAGCAAGGGCGGGTAGTCAGCACCGCCCCAGAAAATGAACCGCGCGCCAAGCTTCGCCATGGCATCGGCTTCGCGGCGCGCATCATCCAGGCTTGGGATGCGCGCTGGGGTTTCGCGTTTGGCGAGAAGACGGGGCAAAGCCTCCAGAGCCGCGCGGCCACTGCCGTGGCGGGCGAGCAGGCGGCGAAAACCCATGGGGCCAATGCCCTCGGTCTGGGCGATGCGCCAGAGGGCGAGGCTTTCGGCGGGGCTGAGGGTGGTTGCTGGCATAGGAGAAATCCTATGCCATAATTCAACCTATACGGGAAATATTAAATCGTATTGCTACTTAGCCGTTTTGCCGATGCGCGGTTCGGTCCCGGTCAGCAGGCGGCGGATATTCGCCTCATGCCGCCAAAACACCAGCACGGCGATCAGCAATGCCATCAGCGCATGATCCGTGCTGGATAGGACCAGGGCGAAAAGCGGTGCCGCCGCAAAGGCCGTGAGCGCGGCGGCGGATGACATTTTCAGGAGTTTCGCCGCCACCAACCACACGGCACAGCAGGCAAGCCCAACCGGCCAGGCAGCGGCCAACAGCACGCCAAGCCCGGTTGCCACCCCCTTGCCGCCGCGAAAGCCAAGCCAGACCGGGAAAAGATGCCCGAGCACCGCCGCCGTGCCTACGACCAAATCCTGATCGCCGAGGAAATAGCGCGCCAGCAAAATCGCCACCGCCCCCTTCAGCCCATCCAGGATCAGCGTGGCCGCCGCCAGGCCCTTGCGGCCGGTGCGCAGCACATTGGTCGCCCCGATATTGCCGGAACCGACCTGGCGGATATCGCCAAGCCCGGCGGCCTTGGTTAGCAATAGCCCGAAGGGAATGGACCCAATCAGATAGCCACCCAGCAGCGCGATCACAAACATGATGCTTTCGGAGTGTTCAGCCATGACTCAGCCTCCGAAAACGCGCCGCCCGGCTTTCCAGGTGCCAAGCACCCGGCCTTCCAGGGCGCGACCATCAAAGGGGGAGTTCTGCGCCTTGCCCGGCAGCTTGCCGGCTTCAACCTTCCAGCCGCGATCGGGATGGAACAGCACGAGGTCCGCCGGCGCGCCCTTCGCCAGCCTGCCCTGCGGCAAATCCAGCAGCGTCGCGGGCCGCGCTGTCAGCAGCCCAAGCGCGGTGAGCATGGGCACATCCCCCGCATGCACGCGCGCCAAAGTTACGCCCAGCAAAGTCGTCAGCCCCGCGCCGCCGGCCTCGGCTTGCGCAAAAGGCAGGCGCTTGTCATCCGCATCACGCGGCTGATGGTCTGAGGCAATGGCGTCAATCGTGCCATCCACCAGCGCTGCTACCACCGCCTGCCGATCCGCTTCCGTGCGGAGTGGCGGCGAAAGCTTGGCATAGCTGCGATAATCGCCAATCGCGGTTTCGTTCAGATCGAAATAGGGCGGCGCGGTATCGCAGGTGACCGCCAGCCCCTCAGCCTTGGC
>JBILPX010000037.1:0-14632 GCA_044373565.1 Roseomonas sp. | reverse complement strand
CAGCACCAGCGCCATATCAATGGTGCCGGTCATGCCAAGCGTCATGCCAAGGCGCATGGGTCAGATCCTCGCCATCACCGAAGCGCGGAAGCTTTCCATCTGCTCCAGCACTTTCTCCACCGTGGAACCAAGGAAGTTGAAATCAATCGCGCTGACACCAATCACGCGTAGCGCATGAATATCTTCGACAATCTGCTCCGCACTGCCAGAAAACAAATGCCGTTCCCCATCGCCAGCGAGTGCAGGCAATTCCGCACCGAATTTTTGGACGCGGAGCGATAGCCCAACCGCGGCTGGGTCCCGCCCAGCCTCGGCGGTCAAGCGGCGCAGCTTGGCGACACCGGCCTTGTAGCGGGCCAGGCTATCCAGCGGAAAAGCCGGATTCGTGCCGATGGGATACCAGGCATCACCCAGCCGCGCCGTGCGCCTGAGCGCCGGGCCGCTTTCGCCCCCCACCCAAATCGGCGGGCCGCCTGGCTGCACGGGCTTGGGTTCAAAACTGATCTTATCGAAATTCACATACTCGCCCTGAAAGCGCGGATCGGCTGCGGTCCATAATTCCCGCGCGGCCAGGATATACTCATCCGTCACCTTCCCGCGCGCGGCGAAATCCGGCGCAGCAAGCGCTTCAAATTCCTCCTTCAACCAGCCCGCACCAATGCCAAGCGTCAGCCGCCCATTCGAGAATATATCAATCGTGGACAGTATCTTCGCCGTCAGCACCGCCGGACGATGCGGCACCACCATGACGGAGGTGACAAGCCGCAGCGTATTGGTGCGTGCGGCGGCGAACATCACCTCGGTCAATTGTTCATGCCGTCCGCCGCGCGCGCCGGCAGGGAATTCGCCATTATCCGAATAGGGGTAGATGGCGTGAATATCTGTGGGGATCACCACATGGTCGCTGAAGGTGGCATAGGCATAGCCCATTGCCTCACCCCCCTGGAGAAGCCGCGTAATCGCCTCAGGCGTGGCGAGCGGGCCGGCAGTTGGGGCGTTGAAACCGATTTGCATTTTGGGCCTCCCATCCCCGCGCATTGCATCTGGCGCGGCCTTCCCACACGATGGGGCCAGGGGAAGGAGGATGGCAAGGGTGCAGGATAGGCTGGAACGAACGCCACTGGCGGAATTAATGGCGGAAGCGGCTGCATTGCGCGATGCCGGGCATGGGCGCGTGCTGTCCTATTCGCGCAAGGTCTTCATTCCGCTGACCAAGCTCTGCCGCGATGTCTGCCATTACTGCACCTTCGCCGAAAAACCGCGCGCCGGACGGGCGGCGTATCTCTCACCTGACGAAGTGCTGGCGATTGCGCGCGCCGGCGCCAAGGCCGGTTGCACGGAAGCGTTGTTTACATTGGGCGATAAGCCCGAATTGCGCTGGCGCCAGGCGCGCGACGCCTTGGCGGAAATGGGCCATGCCAGCACCATCGAATACCTGGTGGCCATGTGTGATCTGGTGCTGCGTGACACCGGGCTTCTGCCCCATGCCAATCCCGGTGTGATGGATAGGGCAGAGTTGCTGGCGCTGCGCGATGTGACCGCGAGCCAAGGCATCATGCTGGAAAGCACCAGCGAAAGGCTTTGCGCGCCAGGTGGCGTGCATCATGGCAGCCCGGACAAGCACCCAGCCATCAGGCTTGAGGTGCTGAACCAGGCAGGTGAGGCGCGGATTCCCTTCACCACCGGCATTCTGATCGGCATTGGTGAAAGCCGCGCGGAACGCTTGGAAGCCTTGCGCGCCATTGCGGAAAGCCATGCGCGTTATGGGCATGTGCAGGAAGTCATCATTCAGAATTTCCGCGCCAAGCCGCGCACCAAGCGTGCCGATGCGGATGAGCCCGATTTGGATGATCTGCTGTGGACCATTGCCTGCGCGCGAATCATTCTGGGGGCGGGCGCGAATATCCAAGCGCCGCCTAATCTTTCGCCCGGCACCTATCCGCGGCTGATCGCGGCCGGCATCAATGATTGGGGCGGCATTTCGCCGGTGACGCCGGATCATGTGAACCCGGAAGCGCCTTGGCCCGCCATTGCAACGCTCGCCGAAAAAACAGCGAGTATGGGCAAGGTGCTGGTGCAGCGCCTGCCCGCTTACCCCGCCTATTTGCGCGCGCCGCGCGATTGGTTTGCGCCGCGCATCGCAACGGCGCTGCTGCGCGCCAGTGACGCGACGGGATTTGCGCGCGGCGATGATTGGTCGCCCGGCGCGCTTACACTGCCGCGCCTTGCAGCGCCTTTATTGAACGCGGCGGATGCGGGGCTTGCAGGGCTGGTGGAACGCGCCGCACAGGGTGAAAGGCTCGATACGCCCGCGATTGAAACGCTGTTTGCCGCGCGCGATGCGGATCAGGCGCATGTCATGGCGGCTGCCGATCGGCTGCGCCAGGCGGTGGCGGCCGATACCGTGCGCTATGTCGTCAATCGGAACATCAATTACACCAATATATGCACCTATCGTTGCAGCTTCTGCGCCTTCAGCAAGGGCAAGACGCATGAAGCCTTGCGCGGCCCGGCCTATGATCTTGACCATGCGGAAATCACGCGCCGCGCCAAGGAAGCCTGGGCGCGTGGTGCCACCGAGGTCTGCCTGCAGGGCGGCATCCACCCGGAATATACCGGCGCAACCTATGAGGCGATTTGCCGCGCGATCAAACAGGCCGTGCCGGGCATGCATATCCATGCCTTCTCCGCGCTTGAAATTCATCAGGGCGCGCACACGCTTGGGCTTTCGCTTTCGGCATTTTTGGCGCGGCTGCGCGATGCCGGGCTCGGCACTTTACCGGGCACAGCGGCGGAGATTCTGGACGATGAGATACGCGCCATCATCTGCCCGGATAAGGTGAATACAGAAGAATGGCAGGCCGTGATGCGTGCCGCGCATGGGCTTGGCTTGCGTAGCACCGCCACCATCATGTTCGGCCATGTGGAAGCGCCCTTGCATTGGGCGCGGCATTTGCTGGTGCTGCGCGATCTGCAAGCGGAAACCGGCGGCTTTACCGAATTTGTGCCTCTGCCCTTCGTGCATATGGAAGCGCCCATGTATCTGCGCGGCCTAGCGCGCCGCGGGCCAAGCTTTCGTGAGGCGCTGCTGATGCACAGTGTTGCTCGCCTAGTGTTGCACCCGCATTTCACGAATATCCAGACAAGCTGGGTGAAGATGGGCCCCGAAGGTGCGGCGATGGCTTTGCAAGCGGGGGCGAATGATCTGGGTGGCACGTTGATGAATGAAAGCATCAGCCGCGCCGCCGGCACGGAACATGGCCAGGAGTTTCCGCCAGAAGCGATGGAACGCCTGATCCTTTCCATCGGGCGGCAACCGATGCAGCGCAGCACTACCTATGGCGCCGTTGCGCGTGAACGGGAGCAGATTTCGCGCAGCGCGGCGCCTCTCGCGCCCGTGGTGCAGACTGTGCCGCGCAAGCGTGTTTTGTTGGCAGGCGATTAGGCTGATCGGTTGAGAATGCCGTTTTGCCGCAACCACGCCAGGGTTTGCGTGGCCTTGGCTTCCGGAATGCTGGCGAAGCGCGCGATATCGGCGGGGTGGTCAATATCCATAGCAATGCCGGGCAGGTACAGAATTTGCGGAGAGATTCCCGCCGCGCGTGCAGCCGCCAAATGCGGGAAATAGCTGCCTTCACCGAAGCGCAGCCTCACGGCATTGGGCGGCGACATCAGAATGGCGTTGGATCCCTGTTCATCATGCGCGGGCGCGATGATGAAGGCGGGCGGCGCGTTTGCCGCTGCGATCAGCGCTTCGATTTCCATGGGTTTAGCGGCGGGAATATCAACAGGCATGGTCAGGATGGCCGCGACACCTTCCGCCTGCAACACTGCCGCGGCGGCGACAACGGCGCCGGTGTGGCCTTCCCGCGCGCCTTCGGTGATGATCCGCGCGCCGTGCTCCTGTGCCAGCGCTTTCGCCCATGGATCAAGCGTCACCAGCGCAATGCCAGCCAAGCCTTGCGCTGCCGATAGCGCCGCCAGCACATCGCGCAACATCACCTGCATCAGCGCAATGCGCTCTACGGGGGAGAGCAAAGGCGCCAGGCGCTGTTTTGCGCCCGCCATTTCCTTCACCGGCAGAATGGCCCACGGCTTCATCTGAGTGCTTCAATCGCTGCCAATACCTGCCGCGCGAGTGCGGTCTTGTCAGCCAAGTCGCGCATCAGTGTCGCCGCATGAAACACACGCGGCGTGATGCCAGTACCATCATCGCCGTGTTCCATCACGAAACCATGCAGCAAATCGCCATAGCGCGCGGCAACAGCAGCGGCGCTTGGCGTGACGCCAAGGGCTTCAAACATGCGCGCGGTTGGCCCCTTCACCGCCTGCCCCGCAATGATGGGCGACACGGCCACCACCGGCGCGCCAGATGCGGCGATGGCATCTCGTAAACCCGGCACGGCAAGGATGGGTTCGATGCTGATGAAGGGATTGCTTGGGCAAATCACAATACCGCGCGGCTGCGCGCGCAGCGCTTCAAGCAACGCCGGCTGCGGGCGCGCCTGTTCAACACCCGCGAATTTAACCGCACGCGCCAAAGGTTCAGCGCGTAGCCGCACAAACCAATCCTGAAAATCCAGCCACCCCTGATCCGTGCCGATTTTTGTGCGCACGGGATCATCACTCATCGGCAGAATGCGTGGGCCAATGCCGAAGCGCTGGCGAAAATCATCAGTGATGGCCGAAAGCGAATCGCCGGCACGCAAGCGATGACTGCGCAGCACATGCAGCGCCAAATCGCGATCACCAAGGCGAAACCAATCTTGCCCACCGAGCGCTGCCAGCGTTTCCATGAAAGCCCAGCTTTCATCCGCGCGGCCCCAACCAAGCTGCGGATTATCCAGCCCGGCCAAGGTGTAGAGCAACGTATCCGTATCGGGGCAGATCGTGAGCCCGAAATGTTCAAAATCATCGCCGGTATTGGCGATGATCAGCAATTCCTCTGGCGGCAAAACGCGCGAAAGGCCAAGCGCAAGCTTCGCCCCGCCAATGCCACCGGACAGCGCGATGATCACTGAAAAAGATCCTCCTGCGCTGGGCGAAGCAATTCGGCGGCGGGGTTCACAGCGCCGGACCAGGACAAACCGCGCAACAATACCGCCGGCTGACCCTCAGCACCCTGCCCCATCAGCAGGCCCGCCGCAGCGGCGATTTCATCGGCAAAACCCGTGATGCTGACCATCAAAGTGCGGCCAAACAAATCCGGCAGGCCGCGCAAATCGCGCAATGCCGGCAGGCCCGCCGCGCCAATCGCAACACCCACCGTGCCGCGCCGCCAGGCTCGGCCGAAGCTATCCGTGATCACTACAGGCAAGCCAAGCCGCGCGGAAAGTGCCGCAGCACTGGCATCGGGATCACGCGGCAGAAGCAATGCGTGGCCATCTTCACCAACATTGGATTGGTCAATGCCGGCATTCGCCATGACAAAGCCAAGCCGATGCTTAACGATGATCAAATTGGGCCGCGCGCGCACCACGTGTTCTGATTCCGACAGGATCAGCTCGACCAACCGCGCATCCTTGCCGGTTTGCTGGGCAAGTTCGTGCGCTGCCGCCGATGGCTGAACGGAGGCAAGCGCCATGCTCCGCCCTTCCACCTTGCTCACGATTTTTTGCGCAATCGCCAGAACATCGCCCGGTTCGAGCGTCAAGCCAGCGCGCGCCATGGATGCCGACAGCAACGCCGCAAGATCATCGCCCGCCTGCACCATGGGCAGGTCAGGCAGCGCAAAAAGCTGCAGCCCGGCTTTCAAGCGAAGCGGCGGCGCAGCAGTGGCAGCACCTGCTCCCCATACAACCGCAAAAACCGCGCCTGATCCGGCCCTGGCGCATGAAACACCAAATGCCGGAAGCCGAGGCCGACGTAATAACCGATACGCTCCACATGCTCTTCCGGATCATTGGAGACAATCCAACGGCTGGCCGCGCGTTCAAGCGGCAAGGCATCGGCCAGGCGTTCCATTTCCACCGGGTCTTCCACTGACATTTTTTCTTCTGCGGAAAGCGCTAATGCCGCCCAATGGCGCGTATCTTCCAAGGCGCGCTGCTTATCCGTGTCGAAGGAAACCTTCACTTCGATCATACGATCATAATCGGGCTTGGGCGCAGCGGCGGCTTCCAGCCCCGCCACCACATTCGGCAACAGCGTTTCCGTGTAAAGTTCCGGCTTCTTGCCGCTGGTACAGATAAAACCATCCCCGGCGCGGCCAGCATATTTCGCCACCATGGCGCCGGCGGCGGCGACATAAATCGGTACGGGGGTTTCGGGCCGATCATAAATCGTTGCGTTTTCGGTTCGGTAGTATTGTCCTTCGAAGCTCACGCGTTCTTCGGTCCAAAGCTTGCGCATCAATTGCACGGCTTCGCGCATGCGGGCGAAGCGTTCCTTGAATTCAGGCCAGGGCTGGCCGGTGGAAGGCACTTCATTCAGCCCCTCACCGGTGCCGATGCCAAGAATGACGCGGCCCGGAAACATAGACCCCAAGGTGCCAAAAGCCTGCGCCACGATGGAAGGATGGTAGCGAAAGGTTGGCGTCAGCACGCTGGTGCCTATCACCATGCGCCGCGTTCGCGCGCCAAGCGCACCAAGCCACACAAGCGAATTCGGCGCATGCCCGCCCGTGTGTTTCCAGGGCTGGAAATGGTCTGAGATGAAGCAGCTATCGAAGCCCATTTCTTCGGCGAGTTCGCCAAATTCCAGCAATTGCGCTGGCGTGAATTGTTCGGCGGATGCCTTATAGCCAAGCTTCAGCATGGCCATCACGTATCCGCCAGCGCGGCAAGCATGGCGTCCCGATGCGCGGTGTCGCCATCATCCGTCACCGGCTGAATGCAGACATGCGTTGCCCCAGCAGTGAAATGCGCGCGCAGCCCTGCCTTCACGCTGGCGGCATCACCATGCAGCACCATGGCATCAATGAAGCGATCACTGCCGCCATTGGCAAGTTCAGCTTCGCTGAAACCAAGACGTAGCCAATTATTCACGTAATTCGGCAACGCCATATAGCGGGCAAGCTCTCGCCGCCCAAGCGCACGGGCGCGCACCGGATCGGTTTCAATACAAACCTTCTGTTCCACCGCCAGCACCTTGCCAGCGCCAAGAATGGCCGCGGCCTGGGCGGTGTGTTCCGGCGTAACATTGTAAGGCACGGCGCCATCCGCTGCACTACCCGAAAGTGCCAGCATTTTTGGCCCAAGGGCTGCCAGCAACACCGGGCCTTCCAGCGCATCACCACCCGCCTTACGCAAGCCTTCCAAATAGCCGCGCATGGCGGGGATTGGCTTTTCGTAGCGATGGCCACGCAAGCCTTCCACCATCGGGACATGGCTGACACCAAGCCCAAGCGCAAAGCGCCCTTCATGCAGCGCATTCAGCGTGGCGAGGCCTCTGCGCGCGGTAAACGCATCACGCGCATAAATATTGGCAATTGAACTGCCGATGACGAGCTTCTTGCTATTCGCCAGCAGGAACCCCGCCAGCGCCATGGATTCATAGCCGCGCGATTCCGGATACCAGAAGCTGCCATAGCCAAGGCCCTCCACGCGGTTCAGCAAGGCGCGCAGCGCCGCCGCATCCAGCCGATCCGTGGAACACCAAACGCCCAAACGACCGAATTGCATGATTGTGATCCTTTTGCTGTAGCGCGGCTTAGCCGAAAGTCTCATCAAGCGCCTGAAAGCGCGGCAGATCAACCAGGGCGCTGAATTCCGCATAGCTCATCATGGCACTTGCCGCCTTGGCCGGCGTGCCATCACGCTTCAGCACGGCCAACGCATCAGCCACCGCACGCGCGGCAGTGAAAAGCGCGGTCACCGCATAAAACACCACAGCGAAGCCCATTTGTTCCAGGTCGCGCACCGTCAGCGCCGTGGTCTCATTGCCATCCACAATACTGACCACCTTGGGGCCTGGCACCTGCCGCGCCACAATCTCAACCTCGGAGATTTTCTTGATTCCATCGACGAACACCAGATCAACGCCAGCATCCTGATACATTAGCGCGCGGCGCACGGCTTCTTCCGGGCCAATCGCCGGCATGGCATCCGTCCGGCCAATAATCAGCGGCCCATTCGCAGGGCGCGAAGCGATGGCGCATTTCAGCCGCCGGACATTTTCTTCCGCCGGGATCAGCTTGATACCGGCCAATTGGCCACAGCGCTTCGGCGCCACCTGGTCTTCCAGATGGATCGCAGCAACACCTGCCTGCGCATATTCTTCAATAGTGCGCGCGATATTGGCCGGGCCGCCATAGCCCGTATCAGCATCGGCGATGATCGGAATGCTCACTGCGCGGGCCATATCCCGCGCATGGGTGGTCATTTCCGTCTGCGTCAACAACCCGATATCAGGCCGCCCCAGCCGAGACGCCGTAGCGCCGAAGCCCGTCATGTAAATCGCCTCAAACCCCGCCTGTTCGATCAGCCGCGCGGTCAAGCTATCGGGCGCGCCGGGGGCGGCGATGATGCCGCTGACCTTGAGGCGTTGACGCAAATGCTCCGCAGCGTTCATGGCGCCCTCCGTCATCTAGATCTGCTGTTCCCAGGCCGCAGGTATCAGCTGATACCCGCTGCCGCGCGGCACCAGATGCGTGAAGCCCGGAAAATGCAAATGCATCCCCGTGACCAACAGCCTGTCGGTCGAGACCATGTCGAACACCCGCCGGCGCGTTGCTTCTGCCGCCTTGGTATCAGTATCGAATGCCATGCAGACTTCCGGGCGGGCGGTTTGCACTTCCGGCACATGGACAATATCGCCCCAGATCAACAACTGATCCTGGCCAGATGAAACCAGGTAACCTGAATGTCCCGGCGTATGGCCATGAAAGGGCATGGCGGTCACACCTGGGAAGACCTCACCCTTCTGGAACAACCGCCAGCGATCCTTATAAGGCAGCACCTGTTCGCGCCCTGCCTGGAAGAAAAGCTTTTTTTCGCGGTCAGTGCCTTTTGCCATGGCGGCATCGTCGAACCAATGCTTCGGTTCGTTTTCATGCATGACCAATTCGGCATTGGGGTAATGCGGCAAGCCAGTGGTCATATCCGTGAGGCCAGCAGAATGATCCGGGTGCATATGCGTCAGCATCACCACCTCAATATCGGCGGGATCAACGCCAAGCGCCTTCAGATTGGCCAGGATCTTGCCGGAACTTGGCTGCATGTAGTTGCCGCAGCCGGTTTCAATCAAGGCAAGCCGCCCTGCCGACCAGACCAGGAAGGCATTCACCGCCGTGCGCCGTGCGGGCCGGAAATTTGCCGTCAGGATTTGGCGCGCTTCATCTTCGGTGATGTTGCGCAAGACATCCAGATTGCCATCAAGGAAACCATCGCTGATGGCGGTAACAATGATGTCACCAACGCGATGATGATAAACACCTGGAATTTGAATAATTGGCACGTTTTTCATGATCATAACTTCCCCGTTTCCGCTGCAGTCCAAAGCCGATGTCTGGCCGAACATCAACCGATGATCTCTGCGGGGGAAAGCCTATGGAAAGGCGCGTCTTGTGGCAATATTCCGAGCCAGCCCGTGATACATGGGCGTCAGGTCAGCACGTTAAACATGGAATTGGTGAGCTCGGAGGGATTCGAACCCTCGACCTACAGATTAAAAGTCCGTTGCTCTACCAGCTGAGCTACGAGCTCCCATGAACGGCGGGCGCCTTAACACGGCGCCGCCCATTCGCCAAACTCAGGCTTCAGGCGTTATCCGCTGCTACCTTCATGCTGCGGATCCGGTCCGGCCCCTGCACCATGCCGGAACCACCAGAACCGCGCTTGATTTTGTCCACCGCGTCCATGCCGCCAGTTACCTCACCCCAGATGGTGTATTGGCCATCAAGGCTTGGGATCGGCGCCAACATGATGAAGAATTGGCTATTCGCGCTATCAGGGTTGCTGGTGCGTGCCATGCCGCAGACGCCGCGCAGGAAGCGCGCACGTGACGGTTCGCTGAATTCCGCTGGCAAATCCGGCAATTCAGAACCGCCCGTGCCTGTGCCGGTCGGATCGCCGCCCTGGGCCATGAAGCCTTCAATCACGCGATGGAAGGGCACATTGTCATAAAAGCCCTGCTGCGCGAGGGTCTTGATACGTTCCACATGCAAGGGCGCCAGATCTGGCCGCAGCTTGATGGTCACGGTCCCGTGCTCAATTTCAATGAGCAGGGTGTTTTCGCTATCCCCGGCAGGGGCTTCGGTTTCAGACATCGTTATTGGTCTTTCGGTTCGGGTATCAACGAATATCAGCGGCCACGCGCATGCTGCGCAGGCGATCAGGGCCACGCACCATGCCACCCGGCGGATCGCCGCGCTTGATCTTGTCCACCGCTTCCATGCCCGCGGTCACACGGCCCCAGATGGTATATTGCCCATCCAGTGAAGGCGCTGGCGCGAACATGATGAAGAACTGGCTATTGGCGCTATTAGGTTCGGAAGATCGCGCCATGCCGCAAACACCGCGCAAAAAGCGCGCACGCGCAGGCGGGCTGAATTCCGCGGCAAGATTGGGCAAGGGCGAATTACCCGTGCCGGTGCCAGTGGGATCGCCACCTTGCGCCATGAAGCCTTCAAGCACACGGTGAAATACCGTATTGTCGTAAAAGCCACGCCGGGCCAGCGCTTTGATCCGCTCAACATGGCGCGGCGCCAGATCAGGCAGCATTTGGATGGTCACGCGCCCATCCTTCAATTCCAGGATCAGCGTGTTTTCCGGATCATTCGCCTGCGCCAAGGCGGGAGAGGCCAAGGCGCCCAAACCGGCGGTAAGCATAAGGCGGCGATGCATGGATTTTCCCTTTCCTCAGGCGCCAGCTTTAACGCGCGCCATGGTGCGTTCCAGCGTCAGTTTCGGCACGAAGCTGCTGATATCGCCGCCCAGTCGCGCGATTTCCTTGACCAGGCGCGATGCGATGAATTGATTGGTTTCAGACGCCATAAGGAAGGCAGTTTCGATTTCATGATCCAGCCGGCGGTTCATGCCGGTCATCTGGAATTCGTAATCGAAATCCGTCACCGCGCGCAGCCCGCGTATAATCATGCAGGCGCCGATTTCGCGGGCGAAACCCACCAGCAAACCTTCAAAAGGGCGCACTTCAATTGCGGTGCCGGTACGCGCTGCAATCGGTTTTACTTCCGCCTGCACCAACTCAACGCGCTCGGCCAATTCAAACAGCGGGCCCTTGCCGATATTGATGGCAACACCAATCACCAAGCGATCCACCAGCCGCGCGGCACGGCTGATAATGTCCAAATGCCCATTGGTCACCGGATCAAACGTGCCTGGATAAAGCGCAATCCGTTCAGCCATTGCCATTCTCCTCCGGCGCAGGGGCGGCTTCGTCATCGCCACCCTCATCAGCCACCGGGAAACAGGAAATCACACGCTCACCTTCCGCGGGGCGCATCAGCGTGACACCCATCGCCATGCGCCCGGTCAGGCGCACATCATCTGCCTTCAGCCGGATCAATTGCCCGCCATTGGTCACCAGCATAATGTCATCACCGGGGCGCGCCGGGAAGGTCGCCACCACTTCGCGACCGGTGCGCGCACTCAGCACAATGCCGGCAATGCCCTGGCCGCCACGACCCGTGACGCGATATTCATGCGCGGAAGACCGCTTGCCAAAGCCGCCATCTGTCACTGTCAGCAGAATTTCCTCGGCTTCCGCCAAGGCGTCAAAGCGTTCCGGCGATAGCGTGATTTCGGCCACCGCTTCGTCAATTTCCGCAACCGCGGGCGCTTCCGCCTCATCATCGGATGAGCGCCTGCGCTGCGCCGCTGCCTTCAGATAGGCCGCGCGTTCTTCTGTGCTGGCTTCCACATGACGCAGCACGGAAAGCGCAATCACTGCATCGCCTTGGGCCAGCTTGATGCCACGCACGCCCGTTGAATCGCGCCCGGCAAAAACGCGGAGCGTATCCGCATCTGCCGTAAAGCGGATACATTTGCCGCCGCGTGTCGCCAGCATCACATCATCGCCTTCGCGGCAGGTAGAAACGCCAACCAGGCTATCGCCTTCATCCAGCTTCATGGCGATCAAGCCGACCGAGCGCACATTTTTGAAATCAGACAGCCGATTGCGCCGTACATTGCCCTGCACAGTCGCGAAAACCAGGTGTAGCCCTTCCCACAGATCCTCATCCATCGGCAGTGGCAGAATGGCGGTCACACCTTCGCCTTCCTGCAATTGCAGTACCTGACGCAAGGAACGCCCGCGCCCCTGCGGCCCGGCTTCCGGCAATTGCCAAACCTTTTCGCGGAAGGCGATCCCGCGATCGGTGAAGAACAGCACCCATTGATGGGTATGCGCAACGAAAGTACGGATAATCACATCATCTTCGCGCGTTGTTGCCGCGCTGCGGCCCTTGCCGCCACGGCCCTGGGCACGGAAGGTTTCCAAAGGCGTGCGCTTCACATAACCATCACGCGTCAGCGTTACTACCATGGTGCCCGGTTCGATCAGGCTTTCATCATCCACATCGGCGATGCCATCCATAATCTCGGTCATGCGAGGGGAGGCGATTTCCGCGCGAATGGCGCGTAATTCCTGATCCATCACTTCAAGCCGGCGCGGACGGCTCCCCAGGATTTCCAGCAATTCGCGAATGCGCCCACCAACCTCACCAAGCTCGGCAACGATCTTCTCGCGCTCCAGCCCGGTCAGGCGTTGCAGGCGCAATTCCAGAATGCCGCGCGCCTGTTCTTCCGTCAGCCGCACCGTGCCTTCGGGCGTCACGGCATTGCGATAATCATCCACCAGCGCCAGCAAAACGCCCACATCACCCGCCGGCCAATCGCGGTTCATCAAGGCCGCGCGCGCGGTCGGTGCATCGGCGCTTTCGCGAATGACGCGAATGACTTCATCCAGATTGGCGACAGCAATGGCCAAGCCAATCAGCAAATGTCCGCGTTCCCGCGCCTTCGCCAGCCGATGGCGGGACCGGCGCAGAATCACCTCCTCACGGAAGGCGATGAAGGCCATCAGCGCGTCCTTCAGGCCCATTTGCCGTGGCCGGCCTTCATGCAAGGCCACGAAATTCACCGGGAAGGAGGTCTGCAACTGCGTCATGCGGTAAAGCTGGTTTAGCACCACTTCCGCTGTCGCATCGCGCTTCAATTCAATAACGATGCGCATCCCCGAACGGTCGCTTTCGTCGCGCAGATCGGAAATGCCCTCCACTGCCTTGGCACGCACCAATTCGGCGATTTTCTCAAGCAGCGTAGACTTATTGACCTGGTAGGGAATTTCCGTAACCGCAATCAACTGGCGATTACCGCGCAATTCCTCAATTTCCGCCCGCGCGCGCAGCGGGATCGAACCACGCCCGGTTTCAAACGCGGAACGGATGCCGGAACGCCCCAGAATCATCGCCCCGGTCGGAAAATCCGGCCCCGGCACGATCTTCATCAGCTCTTCCAGCGTCAGCGCCGGATCGGCGATCAGCGCGAGCGTCGCATCCAGAATCTCAGTTGGGTTATGCGGCGGGATATTGGTGGCCATGCCAACCGCAATGCCGCCCGCGCCATTGATCAGCAGATTGGGGAAGGCCGCCGGCAGAACGCGCGGTTCATCCACGCTTTCATCGTAATTCGGCTGGAAATCCACCGTGTCTTCGTCAATGCCGGCCAGTAGCGCACCCGCCGCCGGCGCCAAGCGCGCTTCGGTGTAGCGCATCGCCGCCGGCGGATCGCCATCGACGGAGCCAAAATTCCCCTGCCCATCAATCAGCGGCAGGCGCATGGAAAAGGGCTGCGCCATACGCACCAGCGCGTCATAGATCGAAGCATCGCCATGCGGATGGTATTTACCCATCACGTCGCCAACGACGCGCGCTGATTTGCGATAGGGCTTGTCAGCCGTGTAGCCGGCATCCTGCATGGCAAACAAAATACGCCGATGCACCGGCTTCAACCCATCGCGCACATCAGGCAGCGCCCGCGCCACGATCACGCTCATCGCGTAATCGAGGTAGGAACGGCGCATTTCCTCCTCAATGGCGACCGGGGTCGTATCCTGCGAGGGTTGGCTGGGGTTTTGAGTGTCGCTCACGCTTGGAAACCGATTCTGAAGGACGCGATTCCTGAGGGGTCACAGGGAGAAAACGTCATAGGCACCGTCAGGCGCGCCGCGTCAACCACCGCCGCGCCCGAACTGCCAGCCTAACGCCAAGCCCCTGACTCAGAAGGGAATTTCGTCATCCAGATCGGATTTCTTGGCATCCCAACCGCCAGCGCGCTGGGCTGGGCGCGCAGCCGGCGCCCGATCCCCCGCCGGCTCACCGGGGTCATCCATGCCGCCGCTGGCGCTGCGCCCGCCAATCAGCTGCAATTCGCCGCGATATTGGCGCAGCACAACCTCGGTCGTGTAGCGGTCCTGGCCCGATTGATCCTGCCATTTCCGGGTTTCCAGCTGGCCTTCAACATAGACCTCACTGCCCTTGCGCAGGTATTTTTCGGCAACCTCGCCCAGGCGATCATTAAAAATCGCGACGGAATGCCATTCGGTGCGTTCCTGCTGATTGCCTTCCCGGTCCTTGTAGCGTTCAGACGTGGCGATACGCAGATTCACCACCTTGCCGCCATTCTGGAAATTGCGCACTTCCGGGTCCCGCCCCAGACGGCCCAGGATGATG
>JBILPX010000281.1:0-4524 GCA_044373565.1 Roseomonas sp. | reverse complement strand
GTCGAAACGCGCGGTGTAGTCCATCAGCGCCGCATCGCCGCGCGCCCGGATATCGGTGATGATACCGGCCACCACGCCATCCACCTTCTGCGTGGTTTCGCGGGCGTCATCCAATAGCGCGGCGAAGGCGGCTTCAAACCCGGCTTCCCGCGTATCCATCCGCTTCATGCGGCTGCTTCCAGCGCCGCACGGAAGCGCGCAATCCAGGCGCCAATCGCCTCTGGCCGCGTTTTCAGCGCGGTGCGATTGACGATGAGTTTGGAGGTGACATGAGCGATCACTTCACCTTCCTTGAGGCCATTGGCCTTCAGCGTCGATCCTGTCTGCACCAAATCTACAATCAAGCGCGCGAGCCCCATGGAAGGCGCCAATTCCATCGCGCCATTCAAATGCACGATTTCCGCTTGCACGCCGCGTGCGGCGAAATGGCGCTGCGCGATATTCGGGTATTTCGTGGCGACCGTGATGCGTGACCAGCGGCGTGGATCATCCGAGATGGCGTTCACCGGTTCGGCAATCGAAACCCGGCAGCGGCCAATGCCCAAATCAAGCGGGGCATAGATTTCCGGATAGTCGAATTCCATTAGCACATCGGAACCACAAACGCCAATCGCCGCCGCGCCATGGGCGACAAAGGTCGCGACATCAAAGGGGCGCACGCGAATGACATCCACTGTCGGATCATTGGTCGGGAAGCGGAGCCGCCGGCTGTCTTCATCCGCGTAATCAGCGGCCGGGATCAGGCCGGCGCGTGATAGGACGGGATGAAGTTCCTTAAGGATGCGCCCTTTGGGCAAGGCAATCACCAGCGGCGTATCGGTTTCAGCCGGTTCGCCATTCAACGCATTGGGGATCGGGATATCCATGACAATCAGCCCGCCAGTCTTTCAATATCGGCGCCCACCGCCGCCAGTTTCGCTTCTACCCGTTCATAACCGCGATCAAGGTGATAGACGCGATTCACGATCGTCTCACCTTCCGCCGCCAACCCAGCCAGAATGAGGGAGACTGAGGCGCGCAAATCAGTCGCCATCACCGGCGCGCCGGAAAGTTTTTTCACGCCGCGTACAATGGCAGAGGCGCCGTGGAAATTGATGCGCGCCCCCATGCGTGACAGTTCTGGCACATGCATGAAGCGGTTTTCGAAAATGGTTTCCGTAATCATGGAAGCGCCTTCAGCGACGCACATCAGCGCCATGAATTGCGCCTGCATATCGGTAGCAAAGCCTGGGAAGGGTTCGGTCATCACATCGGCGCCGCGCAAGCCATTGCTGCGTGTGACGCGAAGCCCGCCTTCTTCTTCCGCCACATCAACGCCGGCTTCACGCAGCGTGCGCGTGACCGCGCCCAGATGATCCAAGCGCGCCCCTTGCAGCAGGAGCGATCCGCCAGTGATGGCTGCGGCACAGGCAAAGGTGCCGGCTTCGATCCGGTCCGCGATGATGGGGTGCGTTGCGGCGCCAAGGCTTGCCACGCCTTCCACCAGTAGGCGATCCGTGCCGATGCCTTCAATGCGCGCGCCCATGCGCATCAGGCAGGCGGCGAGGTCGGTGATTTCGGGCTCTCGCGCCGCATTCAAAATCTCGCTCTGCCCGCTTGCCAAAGCCGCCGCCATCAGGATGTTTTCCGTGGCACCGACCGAGACCTGCGGGAAGATGATGCGCGCACCCTTCAGGCCACCTGGCGCGCGGGCTTCGATATAGCCGGCGGTAATCTCAATCTCCGCCCCCATCTGCTCAAGCGCTTTCAGGTGCAGATCAACCGGGCGCGTGCCGATGGCGCAGCCGCCGGGCAGGCTGACGCGCGCGCGGCCATGGCGGGCCAGCAAGGGGCCGAGCACGAGGACCGAGGCACGCATCTTGCGCACCAGATCATAAGGCGCCTCCAGATCGGTGGCAGTGCCACTGATGGTGATGCTGCGCGCGGTTTTGTTGTGTTCAACGGCCAGCCCGTGATGCGCCAATAACCCCGCCATGGTGGCGACATCGGCCAGATCAGGCACATTAGTGAGGGTAAGCGCCCCATCGGCCAGCAACCCCGCCGCCATCAGGGGCAGGGCAGCATTCTTTGCGCCGGAGACCGGGATACTGCCCGAAAGCACGCGCCCGCCGCGGATGAGAATACGGTCCATCAGAGTTTCGGCAGCGCGACGCCGCGCTGGCCCATATATTTGCCGCGGCGGTCTGCGTAGCTGACCTCGGGCGGGGCGTCGCCCTTCAGGAACAGGAATTGGCAAATGCCCTCATTGGCATAGACCTTGGCCGGCAGAGGGGTGGTATTGCTGATTTCGATGGTGACCTGGCCTTCCCATTCTGGTTCCAGCGGCGTGACGTTCACAATCAGCCCGCAGCGCGCATAGGTGGATTTGCCAAGGCAGATCACCAGGATATCGCGCGGGATGCGGAAATATTCGACCGTGTGGGTCAGCACGAAGGAATTGGGCGGGATGATGCAAACCGGGCCCTTGCGCGTCACAAAACTATCTTCGGAAAACGCCTTGGGATCAACAAGGGCGTTATCGACATTGGTGAAGATCTTGAATTCATCCGCGGCCCGTGCGTCATAGCCATAGGAAGACAGGCCATAGGAGATAACACCCTCGCGCCGCTGTGCTTCAACAAAGGGTTGGATCATGCCGTGTTCCGCCGCCATTTTGCGGATCCAGCTATCGGGCATGATGGGCATGGTGGTTTGGCCTGGCTCAAATAACGGCGCGGCGCGGCGCCTGGGAGCGGTGGATTAGCCCAGCCGGGGCAGGGGGACAACCGGGCGGGCAAAACGGGGTGGAGAATCGGTAGAAGATGTGGTTTCATATAGTCATGCCCGATGGTTTGACCCCTCCCCCAGTGCAGGACGCTAGCGCAGAGCTTCGACGGTTTCTGAGTGGGCGGAAATTCGCCACCATTCTTGCGGATCCCCCGTGGCAGTTCCAGAACGCGACCGGGAAGGTCGCCCCTGGCCACAGGCGGCTTAATCGCTATGCCACGATGAACCTTAGCGATATCTGTGCTTTACCTGTTGCAGATGCGGCTGCCGAGACTGCGCATCTTTATCTCTGGGTTCCCAACGCCTTATTGCCTGAAGGCCTGATGGTGATGAAGGCCTGGGGTTTCTCCTATAAGTCCAATATCATTTGGCACAAGCTGCGTAAGGATGGTGGCAGTGATGGCCGAGGGGTTGGCTTTTATTTCCGTAATGTGACCGAAATTCTGCTTTTTGGTGTGCGGGGGAAAAATGTTCGAACCCTTGCGCCGGGCCGAAGGCAGGTCAATTACTTGGGTACGCGAAAGCGAGAACACTCGCGCAAGCCCGATGAGATTTTCCCCATCATGGAGGCTTGTTCACCGGGACCGCGCCTTGAGCTCTTTGCCCGAGGCGGGCGAGACGGCTGGGTAAGCTGGGGGGATCAGGCAGCGGCCTATGAGCCTTCTTGGCCCACGTACCAACATAACAGCGCATCGGAACAACTACGCCTGCGGCTTCCTTGATCTTGTTCAGTCATCGGGTCGCATGAATCCGGCTCTACCTATCATTGATTACGAAGTGTTTCAGCGCCTCTCTTCCTCATCATCAACTGCGCCCGGCAATCCTTTCCTGCGGGCCTCAGCCTGCGCCGCCTTAGCCTTGGAAACGGCTTCGTCGCCATCGTCAACATAAAGCGACGGAGTGATGGCAAAAGTCAGGACAGGGCAACCGCCCCCGCCGCCGCCTTCAATTTTTGGCCAGAGTTTTTCATGATGCGTCGTTGCTGCGCCATAGGACGCGCCTTTTCCCAATTTTTTAAAAATGTTCTGCAATTCCGCCGCGCGCGTTATGATGACGCCGACATCAATAGCCCGCAATTCGAACAGCAGTCTGAAATTGTTCAAATCCCGGTCAAAGAAGGGGTCCTTGTTATTCCATTCTACTTCCAGCGCCACCCCGTCGCGGAAGCAATCCACGGCGTGAGTTGGGCTTTGGATTTCGCGTTGGTCAATCACAAAGGCGGTCTTGAAATCCTTTTCCACCCATCCTTTGTCATAAAAGGCGCCATCTATCCGGCGTGAAATCAACGAGCGATTGCCCCCCGACACTTCGATTTCGCTTCGCAACAGCGTGAAGCCGCGCAGGACCTCGATGATGTGCTGCCATGGGCCAGGATGTGCGGTGGCCAATATGCCCGTCGCGTTACGCCATTCCTTTACGTGATAGCGTGAGCGCAAATCTTCGGGGACCAGATGAACGGTGGACATGCCGGATCATGTCATTTGCAATGGAGTCGGATCCAGACCCAATCTGGCGCAGTAAACTTCACGCCGCCGCTACCTTCATGGGCCGCGTGACCCAATTCGCCACCGCCGCAATCACGCCTACCACCAGCATCACCGGCCAGAACATGGCGTAGCTGCCGGTGGCATCCACCACCCAGGCGCCGGCACCCGCGCCCAAAAACCCGCCCATTTGGTGGGAGAAGAAGCAAATCCCGTAAAGTGCCCCCAGATCCGCCACACCAAAGCGCCGCGCAATGGCGGCCGAGGTCAAGGG
>JBILPX010000280.1:0-4542 GCA_044373565.1 Roseomonas sp. | reverse complement strand
CGCACACCTGACGGGCCGAGTTCGAGCGCGAAGGCCCGCGTGAGATATTCCAGCGCGCATTTGGAAGCACCGTAGGGCACACCATTGCCGCGATGCACCTCCGCCGCTGCTGAGGTGACGTTGACAATCGAACCCCGCCCTGCGGCGGCCATGGCGCGGCCAATGCCCTGCATCAGCCGGAAGGGGGCGCGGGTATTGACGCTTATGATCTTGTCCCATTCCGCGCCGGTCACATCCATGAGGGGGATGAAGGGATAAATGCCGGCGTTATTGATGAGCACTTGCGGCGCGTCCGTGGCGATGGCGGCCGCGATCAGCCCATCAATCGCGTTATCATCAGTAAGGTCAGCCGGATGGGCCACGGCGCAACCAGGCGGCAGCGCCTTGGTCAGCGCCGCCAGCGCAGTGGCATCATGATCAGCCAGCAGCAAATGCGCGCCCTCTGCCGCGAAGGCGCTCGCAAGCCCCCGGCCATAGACGCCGGCCGCGCCGGTGATGACCACTTTCTGCCCCGCAAAGCGCATGGTGCCGTTCCCCCCCTGTAGCAGGATGCAGGATGCGCCGATGCGGGCGGCTCGCCAAGTCTCTGGGGATTGCCGAATGGGGCCGAGCAGTGCCAGCATCCCCGGGCAAGAGAAAAGCTTGGGGAAGCGTCTCCCGCGTTGCCGTTGGGCGCGCGCGGATGGGCGCTTCCCCGCATTTGCGAAGGGATATGCCATGCTGACCGTGACCAATAATGATACCGTGCTGGGTGCGACGATCACCGGCGTTGATTTGTCGAAGCCGCTTTCGGATAAGGATTTCGCTGGCATTCTGCGGGCACTTGGCGAAAGGGGTGTTCTGCGCTTTCCGGGGCAATTGCTGGAACCGGCGGCGCTGCGCGATTTCTCGCTACGCTTTGGCAGCATCCAAACCACGCTGACCGGCAAATTCCAGGATGCCGATGTGCCGGAAGTGGGTATTCTCTCCAACATCGTTGAAAACGGACAACCGATTGGTCTGGCAGACGCCGGGCAGGATTGGCACACGGATATGTCCTATCGCGACACGATGGGCTTCGTGAATGTGCTGAACGCACATCAGGTGCCGCATCGCGATGGCAAGCCGCTGGGCAATACTGTTTTCGCCAATATGCACGCGGCCTATGAAACCCTGGACCCGGCGTTGAAGGAAAAGCTCGCCAACGCTACGGCGACGCATGATTTCAACAAATTCTGGGACAATATGTGCAAGCGTCCTGGCAGCACCCGCCCGCCGCTCACCGCCGAACAGCGTGCCAAGCGCCCGCCTTCTGTGCATCCGGTTTTCATGACGCATCCGATCACGGGGCGGAAGGTGCTCTATTGCAATCCTGGCTATGCGATCCGCATCAATGAGCTTTCGGAAGCCGAAAGTGATGTAGTGCTTGAAGCGCTGTTTGCGCATCAATTGGAAGCACGCTTCCTGCATACCCATATCTGGAGCGTGGGTGATGTGCTGATTTGGGATAATATTGGCACGCTGCATAATGCGCTGCCCGATTATGGGCCCAATGAACACCGCCTGATGAAGCGCTGCCAGGTAATGGCCGACCGCGTGTTCCAATCTGACTTCATCCAGCGCGCGCTGGCAGCCTAAGGATAAATTGATATGCGCTGGATTCGCTTCACCGCCGAAGACCGCACCCGCTATGGCATTCTGGAAGGCGACCGCATTCTGGAAGTCTCCGGCAGCCCTTTCGATGGCTATGAAAAAACCAGCCGCAAGCATAATCTTTCGGCGGTGAAGATTGAAGTGCCGGTGATGCCGCGCACCTTCTACTGCGCCGGGCTGAATTATGTGGAACATGTGAAGGAGGGCGCGGCCAAGCGTGGCGAAGTGCCGAATATCCCAACCAAGCCCGATATGGGCTACCGCGCCAGCAATGCGCTGATCGCGCATAATGAGACCGTGATCATCCCCGCCGATGCGACCGAGAAGATTCACTATGAAGGCGAACTTGTCGCGATAGTAGGCAAGAAGGCCAAGAACCTGTCGGAGGGCGAGGCGCTGAGCTGCATCATGGGCTGGACCATCGGCAATGATGTCAGTGAACGGACCTGGCAGAAAAGCGATCGCACTTTCTGGCGTTCCAAGAATACCGATACCTTCAAGCCCATGGGCCCCTGGATTGAAACCGATTTTGATATGGAGGCAGCGCGCACCAATGTGCGGCTGAATGGCGAAATCACCACAAGCTTTGAAACCGGCCATATGCTATTCTCCACGGCGGTCTTCATCGCGGCGATGACGCGGTATCTGACGCTCTATCCCGGTGATGTGATCTGGATGGGCACGGATGGTGTTTCACCGGATGTGAAATCCGGCGATGTGGTGGATATTGAAATCACTGGTATTGGCCATTTGACCAATCCCTTCCTGCGCGCCAGCGCGTCATAAGGGGCAGCACCATGGATGTCGCCGCCGATAAGGTTCGCGCGCAGATTGAAGCCATTCTGCTGTCTTGGGGGATGGAGGCTGATCTGGCTGCCACCACCACCGAAGCCATGACAGAAACCGATTTATTCGGCGTGGATAGCCACGGTATTTCCATGCTGATGACTTATGAAAAGCGCTTGCAGGAAAGCAAGCTGAAGATCAATGCGCGCCCCATAATTGAACGCCGCACCGCCTGCACCGCGTTGATTGATGCGCGCGCGGGGCTTGGGCATCCAGTTTCCAGCTATGGCATGAATCTGGCCGTGGATATGGCGAAGGAAGCCGGGCTTGGCGTGGTGGGTGTGCGCAATTCGCATCACTTTGGCGCGGCCGGCGTTTATGCGCGTATTGCTGCGCGGCGTGGTGCGATTGGCCTGGTTACCAGCGCGACACGTGGCGTGACGATGGTGCCAACGCGCGGCGCCAAGCCGGTGCTCGGCACCAATCCCATCGCTTTTGCTGCACCGGCCGGGCGCAACCTGCCCTTTGTGCTGGATATGGCGACCACCACCACGGCAGCGGGCAAGGTGAAGGTCTATGATTTGAACGAACGCGCCATGCCTGCGGGTTGGGTGGTGGATGGCGCCGGCAATCCGATCACGGATGCCAAGCGCGGCATGAAGATTTTGCATGAAGAACCGGAAGGCGGGCTTTCGCCGCTGGGTGGATCGCCAGAAATGGCCAGCCATAAGGGCTATGGCCTGGCGATGATGGTGCATATTCTGGGCGGCACTTTGGTTGGTTCTTCTTTCTCGCCCATTCGCAATCGCGCGCAAAAGCCGGATGATCCCGATGATATCGGGCATTTCTTCATGGCGATTGACCCTGGCGCCTTCCGTGCGCCGGGTGAATTCGAAGCCGATCTGGATGCGGTGATTGATGAATTGCACGCAACCCCGGCGGCTGATCCTGCAAAGCCTGTGCTTGTCGCGGGCGATCCGGAAGACGCGGAACGTCAGCGCCGCCTGAAACACGGCATCCCTATTCCGCCCGCGCTGGATCAACATATCCGTGCCATCTGCGCCCGTTCCGGTGCAGCTTATCTGTTGAGCTGAGGAAGTAGCGCCATGAAGCGCCTGCTGCTTGCCGCCCTTGTCGCTTCCATGCCGGCCATGGCGCAGAATTTGCGCATGGGGGTGGGGGCGCAAATCACCTCGGCCGATCCGCATTTCCACAATATCTCACCCAATAACGCCTATGCCTCCATGGTTTTCGACAATTTACTCGAGACGGATTCAAAGGCGCGGCTGATAGGTTCCTTGGCGGAATCGTGGAAGCCAGTGGGCGAGGATGCTTGGGAATTCACGCTCCGCCGCGGTGTGCGCTTTCACAATGGATCGGATTTCACCGCCGAAGATGTAGCCTTCACGCTGGAACGCATTCCGCAAGTGCTGAATAGCCCGGGGTCTTTCCGCACCTATACCCAGGCCATCACGGGCGTTGAAATTATTGACTCCCACACGCTGCGCTTCCGTACCAATGGCCCGGCGCCATTGCTGCCTACGGACTTGGCACAAGTGCCGATGCTGGACCGTGAAACCCATCAGGGCGCCACGACTGAGGACTTTAACGCGGGCCGCGCCGCGATTGGCACCGGGCCTTATCGCATGATGGCCTATCGGTCCGGGGATCGGGTTGAATTGCAGCGCTTTGATGGTCACTGGCGCGGTCGCCCCGCCTGGCAGAGTGTGGATTACCGCATGATCACCAATGATGCGGGCCGCACTGCTGCATTGCTAGCGGGTGATATTGATATCATTGATCAGGTGCCGACATCGGATATTGAACGCCTCAGACGTGATCAGCGCATTGTGATGAGCGAGATAGACAGTATGCGCTTCATCTATTTCGCGTTGGATCATATGCGCGATGGGCCAACGCCTTTCATCACCGATCATGACGGCAAGCCTTTTGACCGCAATCCGCTGAAAGATGTGCGGGTGCGCCGCGCGCTTTCACTCGCTATTGATCGCGCGGCGATTGTGGCGCGCGTGATGGAAGGGGCGGCGAGTGCGACGCGGCAGGTAATGCCGGAAGGTGGCTTTGCCTATGTGCCGGAACTGGCGGCCACGCGCGCTGATCCTG
>JBILPX010000036.1:0-14810 GCA_044373565.1 Roseomonas sp. | reverse complement strand
CGCGGCTGGGGCTATGCGGATTGCCTGCCCTATTACATGCGCACCGAACGCCGGCTTGGCTTTGGCGAGGAACGGCGCGGACGCGATGGCGGTATTCCCGTGACGGATATGGATTGGTTCAACCCACTCTCGGAAGCCTTCATCGCCGGTTGCGTGGCTGCCGGCATCCCGCGCAACCCAGATTACAATAGCGGCAATCAAGCCGGTGTTGGTTATTTCCAACGCGCCATTCAACGCGGCCGGCGCATCTCCGCTGCGCGCGGCTTTCTGCACCCCGCCATGGCGCGCAAGACGCTTGATGTGCGCACCAATGCGCGCGCCTGCGGCATTATTCTGGAAGGCAAGCGCGCGGTTGGCGTGCGTTATTTGAACCAGCGCGGCGGCACACCGCGCGAAGTGCGGGCGCGGCGGGAGGTGATCATCTCCGCCGGCACAGCCAATACCGCGCGGCTGTTACAGGTATCCGGCATTGGTCCCGGCTGGCTATTGCAAAAGCTTGGCGTGCCGGTGCTGCATGAATTGCGCGGCGTGGGCGAGAATTTCCGGGACCATTACGCAACCCGCGTTGTCATGCGCGCCAAGCCAGGTGTCACCACACTCAATGAATTGGCGCGCGGTGTGAAGCTAGCCGGTCAGGTGGCGCGTTGGGCGATGGGGCGGCCTTCCATCCTGGCGACCGTGCCATCGCATGTCTATGTTTTCTGGAAATCCTTTGAAGGCTTGGATCAGCCCGATCTGCAATGCGTCTTCACGCCGGGGTCTTATGCGGAGGGCAAGGTCTATGTGCTGGATGATTACCCGGGTGTGACCGCCGGCGCCTGGCAGCATCGGCCGGAAAGTATCGGCTGGGTGCGCGCGAAGACCGCCGATGTGTTTGATGATCCTGAAATCCAACCCAATTACTTGTCAGACCCGATGGATCGGCGCGTGCATCTGGGCGGTATTCGGCTGATCAGGCGGCTATTGAATGTGCCGGAACTAAAGCCCTTCCTGGAAGCCGAAACCTTGCCCGGCCCGCATCTGGATTCCGATGATGAGCTGATGGATTTCGCACGGCGCAATGGCTCGACAACCTATCATTTGATCGGCACGGCGCGCATGGGCCCAAATACGGACCCGACCGCAGTGGTGGATGACAGGTTGCGCGTGCATGGGTTGGAAGGCTTGCGCGTGGTGGATGCTTCCGTGATGCCCAACATGACCTCGGCCAATACTTACGCCACGACCATGATGATTGCGGAAAAGGCATCGGATTTTATTCGTGGTCGCTCGCCATTGGAGCCTATGCTGTAAGCCGACTTAAAGAATCCGGAGGAAAAAAATGGAATTGCCGCTGCACGGCATGCGCGTGATTGAAGTGGGGCAAGCGCTCGCCGGGCCACTCGCCGGTGTGATCCTGGCCGATATGGGTGCGGATGTGATCAAGGTGGAAAAACCTGATGGCGGCGATGATGCGCGCGCCTGGGGGCCTCCCTTCGGGCCGGATGGTGAAACCTCGCTCTATTTTCATAGCCAGAATCGCAATAAGCGTTCCATCACGCTGGATCTGAAAAAGCCCGAGGATGTTGAAGCGCTGCACAAGCTTGTTGAGACCGCCGATGTGCTGATCCAGAACCTGCGCCCCGGCGTGGTGGATGAAATTGGTATCGGGCCGGAAGCGATGCTCAAGCGCCATCCAAGGCTTGTTTATTGCTCCATCTGGGCCTTTGGCTATCAAGGCCCGATGCGCTTAAAACCCGGTTTTGATCCGCTTCTGCAAGCCTATGGCGGGATGATGTCCGTCACTGGCCGCCCGGACGACCCGCCGACTTTCTGCGGTGCTTCGATCAATGACAAGGCGACGGGCATGTTCTGCGTGATTGGCGCGCTGGCCGCACTGCGCCAGCGAGACCGCACGGGGCAAGGCTGCCTGGTTGATACATCGCTCTTTGAAACATCGGTGCATTGGGTAGAAGGCCATGTGAATAATTATTTGGCCAGCGGCGATGTGCCGAAGCGCCATGGCGCCGGCGCGGCGGTGATTGTGCCCTATCAGGTCTTTGAAACTGTCGATCGGCCGATTTGCCTGGCGGCGGGCAATGACCGGCTATGGGCGCGCTGCGCCAAGGTATTGGGCCATCCCGAATGGGGCCAAGACCCGCGCTTCGCCACCGGCCCGGAACGCGTACGCAATAAGGCAATCCTGCTGCCCTTGGTTGCTGAGGCGCTGCGCCATGGCACGCGGGAACAATGGCTGACCGCCCTTGAAGCCGCTGGCGTGCCAAGTGGCCCGGTGAATGACATCGCCGAATTGGCCGCGACCGAGCAATTGGCCGCTGTGGATATTGTCCAATCCCTGCCCGAAGGTGGCCCGCGCGTGGTGGGGCTGCCGATTTCCTTCAATCGGCGCCGGCCTGCCTCTCGCCGAGCGGCGCCGCGCCTGGGCCAGCATAATGGGGAGATTTTGGGCCAGTCCTGAGTCCCTCACCGGCGCCTGGACTCTGCTTGGGGTTCCGCGATACCTGCCTTCGTATAGTAATTGAAGGCCGTAACCGCATGCCTCTTCCCAGCCGCTTCTGGCAGGATCTTCCCTGGCCAGAATTCCGTTCGCTGCCGGCCAATACCGTCGCGGTATTGCCCGTGGGCGCCATTGAACAGCATGGGCCGCATCTGCCGGTAGCGGTGGATACCGCGATCAATCAGGGCATTGTCGCGCGGACGCTGAAGGTGGTCCCGGATGATCTGCCCGTGCTGGTGCTACCAACGCAGGCCGTTGCGCTTTCGGTTGAACATTTGCGCTATCCCGGCACCATCACGACCAGTGCTGAGACGCTGATTGCGCTGATCTGCGATATCGGCGCATCGGTCGCGCGCGCCGGCGTGAAGCGCTTGGTGTTTCTGAACAGCCATGGCGGCAATGTTTCGGCACTTGATATCGCCGCGCGGCGGTTGCGCATTCAGCATGGGCTTTTCGTGGTGAATGCCATGTGGGCACGCATGGGCAAGCCGGAAGCGTTGCGAGACCCGGTGGAGGCACGCTTTGGCATCCATGCCGGGCGCGATGAAACGGCAGTGATGTTGGCGCTGCGGCCTGATCTGGTGCGCATGGATAAGGCGCGCAATTTCGTCAGCCGCTGGCAGGCGGTATCCACCGATACGCCAAGCATGGCGCCGGATGCTGGCGCGCCGCCGGCCTGGCAGGCGCAGGATCTTGGGCCGGCGGGTGCGGTGGGCAATGCTGCCGCCGCAACGACTGAAATTGGTGAAGCGCTATTGGACCACGCCGCGCAACGCATGGCCGCACTTTGGCAACAAGTTGCCAGCATGGATGTTTCCACTTGGCTAGATGGGGAGCCCAATCCCGATGCCTGATATCGCTGCTTTCACCGCCGAATTGGCCGGGCTTGAACAATCCACTGATGCCGCTTTGCTGCGCCAGAAGAGCCGCGATTTCTATTGGTATAGCCCCATCCTGAAGCGGCAATTGGATGGCAAGCGCGCCGATATCTGGCTGCGCCCGCAGAACGAAGATGAAGTGATGCGCATCCTGAATGCCGCGCGACGCCATGGCGTGCCGATAACGGTGCGCGGCGGTGCGACCGGCAATTACGGACAATGCGTGCCACTGAATGCTGGCGCGGTACTGGACACTACGGCCATGACAGCGCCCATCGCGCTGAAGGATGGCGTGCTGGAAGCCGAAGCCGGCGCGCGCATGATTGATCTGGACCTTTGGGCGCGTGAACGCGGTTGGGAATTGCGGCTTTGGCCCAGCACCAAACGCACCGCGACCATTGCTGGTTTTGTCGCCGGCGGTGGTGCGGGCGTTGGTGGCATCAGCCATGGCACCATGCGCGAACGCGGCAATCTGCTGGGTGTGCGTGTGGCGACGCTGCAAGATCCGCCTGCTTTGCTTGATTTGGAAGGTGATGCGGCTAATCCGGTCAATCGCACCTATGGCACCACAGGCGTGATTACACGCGTGCGCCTGCCGCTGACGCCGGCGCAGGATTGGCGCGATATTGCGGTGGTGTTTTCTGATTTTGCCGCGGCTGGGCGTTTTGCGCTGGCGCTTGCTTTCGCTGATGGAATCCCCAAGAAAATGTGCGCCGTGTTTGATGCGCGCCTGCCGCCCTTCTTCCGCGGCGTTGCGGATGTGGTGCCGGCGGATCATGCGCTGGCTTTGGTGATGGTGGCACCCTCGGGCCTTGTCGCGCTGCGCGACATGGCGCGGGAACATGGTGGGCGGATTGTGGCCGATCAGGACACCGTCGCCGCAGAACGCGATCCGGAAGCGACACCCTTTTATGAATATTGCTGGAACCACACCACGTTGCAGGTGCTGAAGCGCGATCGTGGCGTGACCTACCTGCAATGCCGCTTTCCTTTTGAAGGCACTTTGGAATCGGTCGAAAAAGTGCGCGCTACCTTCCCGGATGAGGTTTGGATGCACACGGAATGCGTGCGCTTTGGCGGGCGCACCACCATGACCGCCCTGCCCGTCATTCGCTGGAAGGATGATGCGCGGCTTGCTGAAATCATGGCCGGTTTTGAAGCGGCAGGGGCTGGCATTGCCAATCCGCATGTCTTCACCATTGAAGAAGGCTCTGGCTATCGCCGCGTGCCGGGGGATCAGCTTGGCTTCAAGCGCCGCGTTGACCCGCTGGGTCTGTTCAATCCCGGCAAGATGAAAAGCTTCGATGAACCAGAAAGTGACGCCGCATGACGCATGATGTTGCCGGCCTGATGGCCGCGCTGCCTGATATTCGCTGGGTGACAGATGCCGCGCTGGTGCGGCAGCGCAGCCGGGATTTCTTCTGGTATAGCCCCGTGCTGAAACGTCAATTAAATGGCGTGAGCGCAGATGTGGTGGCCGAAGCGCGTGATGAGGCTGACGTGGTGCGCATTCTGGCCGCCTGCCATGCGCGGCGCATTCCGGTGACACCGCGCGGTGCCGGCACCGGCAATTACGGCCAGGCCATGCCGCTGCAGGGTGGCGTGGTGTTGGATGTATCGGCACTTGATAAGTTGCTTTGGGCCAAGCCCGGCATCATGCGCGCGCAGGCTGGCGCCAAGCTGATTACGCTGGATGAACAGACGCGCCAGCAAGTGGGCGGCGAATTGCGCTTTCATCCTTCCACCAAACGCACCGCGACTATTGGCGGCTTTGTGGCCGGCGGTTCGGCAGGGGCCGGTTCCTGCATGTGGGGGTCCTTCCGCGAACCTGGCAATGTTCTCGGCCTTCGCGTGGTGACCATGGAAGAAACACCGCGCATTCTGGAATTGCGTGGCGGGGAGATTGAAAAAGCCAATCACGCCTATGGCACCAATGGCATCATCACGGAGGTGGAGATGCCCCTCACCCCCGCCTATGATTGGGTGGATGTGATGATGGCCTTCCCAAGCTTGATGGAAGCAGCGCGTTTTGCGGAAGCTGTCACGCTGGCTGATGGCATTGTGAAGAAGCTGGCAACCGTGGTTGCCGCGCCGGTGCCGCAGCAATATTTCCGACATTTCGAAGGCCGCATCCCGGCGGGCATGAGTGTCGCGCTGCTGATGATCGCAGCCCCCTTCCTGGAAGCTTTTGAAGCGCTGAAAGCCAAGCATGGCGCGACGCAGGCGGAAATCTATCGCTGCCCCACGGAAGAAGCCGCCGTGCCGCTTTATGAACATTCCTGGAACCACACCACGCTGCAAGCGCTGAAGATTGATCGCGGCATTACCTATTTGCAAACGCTTTTCCCGCCGCCAGGTCACATGGCTTTGGTGGAAAAAATGGAAGCGCTGTTTGGTGATGAAGTGCCGATGCACCTGGAATTCGTGCGCTTCGGTGGGCATGTTACCTGCTTCGGCCTGCAATTGGTGCGCTATACCAGCGAAGAACGCTTGGCCGAGATTATTCGTATTCATGAAGCCAATGGCTGCCCCGTCTTCAACCCGCATGCGTTTTCTCTGGAAGAAGGCGGCATGAAGCGCGTGGATGCGCGGCAATTGGCCTTCAAGAAGGAAGCCGATCCGCTTGGCCTGCTCAATCCCGGCAAGATGCTCGCCTGGGATGATCCGGAATGGTCGCCCGATCGCCCGCGCACGCATTACATGTATGGCGATCCGGATGCGCCGGAGATTGAAGAAAGGCTGGATTAGGCGCGCGTCATGCGGGTGCTGCTGATCCATTGCCATCCGCGGGCGGAGAGTTTCTCGGCGGCGCTCCGCGACACAGCGCGGCAAGCGCTGGAAGCCGCCGGGCATCAAGTGGAATGCCGTGATCTTTACGCGGAAGGCTTCTCGCCCGCTTTGAATGCGACTGAACATCGCGACTATCTGGAGCCTGCCAGCAACCCCCCGGATGTCGCGGACCATATCGCCGCTTTGCAGCGCGCTGATGCCCTGCTGCTGGTCTATCCCACCTGGTGGTATGGGCTGCCCGCGATGTTGAAGGGCTGGTTCGATCGCATCTGGGCTCCGGGCGTTGTCTTCAAGCTTGGTGATGGCGCCATTGAGCCGCTGCTGACCAATATCACGCGCATCGGTGTGGTGACGACTTATGGCTCGCCGCTTTGGCTGTTATGGGTGATTGGCTGGCCGGACAAGAAACTTATCAACCGCGGCATCAGGCGCCTATGCGCGCGCGGCTGCCGCGTGGAATGGCTGATGCTGACGCGGATGGATCAGCGGACAGCGCCGGAACGCGCGGCGTTTCTGGCGAAGGTGAAGGCGCGGCTCAGCCGGTGGTAGCCGGCATTACGTGATCCAATTCCCGCCAATCCGGCACTTCTGCGTCCAGCAACTTCCCATTACGCAGCACAATCCGATCCGATTGCGGGCGTGACAGAAATTCAGTCATGTGCCGCGCGCGAAACAGGATGAGATCAGCGGGCACGCCCGGCTTGATCATGCCAGCGCCTTGCAGCCCCATCGCCGCCGCTGGCCGCGCACCGACGGAAAGCGGCCAATCGCCATAGGGATGATCCAGATGCAGAATGCGCGTCGCTTCGCGCATCACCTCCACCATATCCAAATCGCCATATGCGTAGAAAGGATCGCGCGTATTGTCGGATGCGAGGGAGACAGAAACGCCGCCCGTCTGCATTTCATGCACAAGCGTCACGCCCCGCCAACGCGGCGTGCGCCCAGGCTCGCGGTCCTGCAAATACATATTGCACATGGGCAGGACCACAATCGCCACACCTGCATCGGCGCAAGCCTTGATTGTTTCCAGCGCGAATTCATCTGTTTGACGAGAGAGTGAACAGCAATGCCCGCATTGAATGTGGCCCTTGAAGCCGCGGCGCAACGCCGTCAGCGCAATTTCGCGCAAGGCGCGCGCACCGGTTTCCCCGCTTTCATCCACATGCAGATCAAGGTCTAGGCCGCGCGCTTCCGCGAGCGCAAAAAAATGATCCAGCATGGCCTGGAATTCAGGCGGAATATCATCGTGAATGCCACCGGAAAGCCTTGTCACCATGCCCAATACGCCGCCTGATTGCGCGACGATATCGGCAAGTTCAGCGCCCTCATCGCCCGCAAAGCGATCAAGCGGTGCGATGGAGGAAGCCTGCAAGGTGATGCGCCCGGCCCAATCATCGCGCAGCTGGCGGAACATGCGCCAGGCCTTGGGCGCATGCGGCATATAGCTGTCCAGATGCGTGCGCACGGCAACCGTGCCATGGGCGTAAGCGGCGCGCAGCGCGAATTCAGCGCGCGCACGCATATCGGCCTCAGACCAATTCACATCGCGGTCAGCCATAACCGTGGTGACGGCGCCGAAGAAACTACCATCAGGATTGGGGGCGCGTTGCCAGATATGGCCCTTATCCAGATGGGTATGCGCATCAAGCATACCGGGCCAGATCTGCCCGCCATCCAAAGAAACGCCATCCGGCGCGGTCCCCAGCGGCGCGATGGCAGCGATGCGTGCCTGTTCAATCCGCAGATCAAACCGCGCAATACCATCACGATCCAAAGGCAGCGCCCCCGCACCTTCCAGCACCGCGCCCGGGGCGCGCACATCGCGCAACCAGAAATTGCTGCACGCAGCAGCCAAGGCCGCGCGGGTCTTTGCCATGGCGCTGCTCATCGCCGATCTCCCCTGCCCATCGCGCTTTCATGCCAATGGCGCAGCAGCAGATGCGTGAGCAGGCTGAGCGCCAGGAAAATCGCAATCCCCGTTGCGGAAACCAGCACAAGTGCTGCAAACATGCGCGGGATTTGCAACTGATACCCCGCTTCCAGAATCCGGTAGGCAAGCCCCGATGCGCTACCGCCAGTACCCGCGACGAATTCCGCGACAATGGCGCCGATCAGCGCAAGCCCGCCGGAAATCCGCAAACCCGCCAGGAAGTAAGGCAGGGCAGACGGCAGCAGCAACCTTGTCAGCACCTGCCAGCGCGATGCTCGGTAAAGCTTGAACAAATCCTTCAAATTATGATCCGCCGAATTTAAGCCAACAGTCGTATTCGACAAGATCGGAAAGAAGGCGACGATCCAGGCGCAAATCAGCAGGGATATCGCGATATCATTCACCCAAATGATGATCAGCGGCGCAATCGCCACAATGGGGGTGACTTGCAGGACGACGGCAAAGGGAAACAGCGACAATTCAATGATGCGCGACTGCGCGAAAAGGATCGCCAACGCCAGCCCCAAAATCGCCGCGACCGACAGCGCCAAGAAGGTGATCTTCAGCGTGATCAAAAGCGATACGGAAAGCGACGCCCAATCACGGATCAAGGTCTGCCAAATGGCAATCGGTCCGGGCAGGATATAGGGCGGGATTTCCCTGACGCGCACCATCATTTCCCAGCCACCCAGGAACAGCAGCGCGAGCAGCGTCGGCGCCAGAATGCGGAGCCAGGCGCCTTCCACAAAACTGCCAGCGGCCGGTGCCGCTTCCGTGCTCTCACTCATGCGCACCCCCCATGGCAGAAGAAAGCGCGTGGGAAACCGTGCGGCATTGCGCGGTATATTCGGGGGATGTGCGGAATTCTTCACCTCTTGCGATTGGGGCGGTGATGCGCACTTCCTCCGCAATCCGGCCCGGGCGCGGGGCCATCACCACAATGCGTTCAGCAAGATAGACGCTTTCAAACACCGAATGGGTCACGAAAATCACCGTAAAACGTTCCTGCGCCCAAAGCTGCACCAAATCATTGTTCAGCCGGAAGCGCGTTATCTCATCCAAGGCCGCGAAGGGTTCATCCATCAGCAAAATACGCGGCCGAGTTACCAAAGCGCGCGCGATGGAAACACGCATGCGCATGCCGCCTGATAACGCGCGCGGATAGGCTTTCTCAAACCCCTTCAGATCAACGCGGGCGATCCATTCGGCAGCGCGTTCTTCGGCTTCCCGCCGCTTCACGCCGGCCAATTCCAGGGGCAGTGCCACATTGCGGATCACGCTGGCCCAAGGCATCAGCGTGGGTTCCTGGAACACAAAGCCGATATCGCGTTCCGCTTCGCCGCCGGCGTCATGCGTGGTCGTGGGCCATTCCATAGTGCCGCCGCTTGGCGCGGTAAGCCCTGCAATCAGGCGCAGCAAGGTGGATTTGCCGCAGCCCGAAGGCCCCAGAAGCGCGATAAAATCGCCCGGCATGATCGTCAGATCAATACCATCCAACGCCAGGGTTCCCGTTGCGTAACGCTTGGAAACCCCGGCGAGCGAGAGCAGCGGGCGCCGAGGGCTCAAGCCAACCCGACCCGTCTATTGACGAAGCGCAGTGAATAGGCGCGCTTCACATCAAGCCCAGGCGGCATCACTTCCGCATCGCGCATGGCCGTATAGAAGGCTTCCCAGCGCTCATCCGTCATGGCGCCAATGCCAAGCCGTTCCGCATCACCGGAAAAGACAATGCCGCGTTCATTCAGGGCGCGGACGGCGTAATCAATCTTCTCCTGAGTCATTTCCTGATTGTCGCGCATGATAAGCGCATTCGCCGCTGCCACATCCTGCCCGCGCATATATTGGGTCCAGCCCTGCATGGTGGCGTCCACAAAGCGCTGGATCAGATCCGGCTTTTCCTCGACCATCTTGCGGGAGATATCAATTGTTGTCTGATAATTCGGGAAGCCCGCATCGGCGAAAAGCAGCACACGCGGATCAGCGCCAGCAAGCCGCGCCGCGAAAGGCTCTGACGAGACAAAGCATTGCTGGATGGCCTGCTTATCCGCGAGGAAAGGCTGGATGTTGAAGGTATAGGGGCGGATCTGGCTATCGGTGAAGCCGAAGCGCCGACGCAGGAAGGGCCAAAAGGTCACGCGCCCGCCGGCACCCACCAAAATCGGCTTGCCACGCATTTGTTCGAAGCTGGTGAACCCCGCTTCCGCATGGAACATGAAACCTTGTGGATCCTTTTGCATGACGGCGCCAATCGTCATGAAGGGCACATTCTCACGCACATAATTCAGCGCCTGAAAGCCGGCTGACATGATCATGTCCACCCGACCCGCCAGTAAAAGCTGCGCCGGGTTCTGCTGCGGGCCGCCCATGCGGATTTCGCAATCAATGCCGGCACGGCGATAGAGCCCATTGGCCAGAGCCAAATAATAACCGCCATGTTCAGCCTGGGCGCGCCAATTGGTCTGGAAGGAGAGTTTTTCCAGCGTCTGCGCCAGCGGCACCCGCGCCCCGGCCACGGCCGAAAGCACAAGGGCGGTGCCACCCGTGAGCAATGCGCGGCGTTCGATCCGATACCTGGTTCTCATGGCTCTCTCTCCTTGCTGGGGCTGGGGTGGGGCGTCACATGCCCCAGGGAGATGGGGTCAGCAAGGCATATGCCAATCCTTTGGGCGGTTCTTGGCAATGAATCGCCCCGGCATCGCCTATTTTCCGTGCATTAGCCGCCGCCAAAGGGATCACCTGACGGGCTTATCAAGCCCCAGCACGCTTTTCCCCGCCCGAGTCGCCGGCCCCTCAGGCCAAGTTTCCCCTACAGCAGCTTATGGCCTACCGTGCCTCAGCCAGCAGCCTCCGGGAGGGCGCAAGCCTCATGACCACCACCGCGGTGCCGCCGCGTCAGACATCCTTGCTGCTGGGCATTTTCTTCATGTGTGCGGCCTGTACGCTATTCCCGATCATGAATGGCATCGTGCAGGTGTTGAGCCGGACCTACCCTTCCGAGCAAATCATCTGGGCGCGCACCACCGGGCATTTGCTGATTGTGCTGGCGCTGATTGTGCCGCGCTATGGCCTTAGCGTGCTGAAAAGCCGCAAGCCCGGGGTGCAGGTTTCCCGGTCCTTGCTGTTGCTGGCGTCCACCACTTTTTTCTTTTTCTCGGTGAAGGATGTGCCGCTGGCCAAGGCTTCCTCCATTTCCTTCATGTCACCCTTTTTCGTCACGCTACTGGCCCTGCCTATGCTGGGCGAACAGATAGGCTGGAAGCGCCTGGCGGCGGTGACGGTGGGCTTCTTGGGCGTGTTGGTGGTGATCCGCCCGGGGTCTGAGGTTTTCCAACCCGCAGCACTTGGCATTGTGGTCAGCGCCTTTTGTTATGCCATCTACCAAATCCTGACGCGCCAGGTAGCGGGGCTAGATCGGCCCGAAACATCGGTGATGTATAGCGGGCTTTTTGGCGCCTTGGTGATGTGCTGCGTCATCCCGTTCTTCTGGGTGCCCTTCAATAATTGGGCGGATATCTTCTGGCATTTGACGCTGGGCGTGCTGGGCGCGGCAGGCCATTGGTGCGTGGCCAAAGCCATGACCTATGGTGCGGCCAATGTCATCGCGCCATTTCAGTATTGGCAAATGATCGGTGCCATCGCCGTTGGCTATGCCATTACGGGGCTTTGGCCAGATCAATGGACCTGGCTGGGGGCGAGCATCATCATCGGGGCCGGGCTTTATATCGCCATTACGGAAACCAGGGCGCGCAAGGGGTGAAGCGGGATCATGTAACTGATTACCTATTCATAACGTATCAGTTTCAGGCCGCGTCTCGCAACCTTTCTTGCCGGCACTGCATCAATGGTTGGATCTTCTGCCCGAAATCATCCATGCCTTCGATGAAATCATCAAAGCACAGCATGATGCCCTTCACGCCAGGCATTGCCGCGACTTCATGCAGCATGCGCGCGCAGGAGGCAGGATTGCCCACAATCATGCCCATCATCGCCGGCTTTTCACCGCACCCCTAGGTGGCGCCCTTGGCACTAGCGTTGTTGTCGAGAACCGCGCTGGCGCATCAGGTACCATCGGTGCGGACGCGGTGGCGAATGCGGCTCCGGATGGCCTGACGCTTACCGTTTCCCACGCCATTCCCTTTGGCTTCGCGCCTGGCGTCTTGCCCTCTGTACCCTATGATCCTGTGACGGATTTCACTCATATCGCGATGTTGGCAGAGGCACCGACCATCAGCGTGGTCCGGGCGAATTCTCCCTTTGCCAGCATGCAAGCGCTCATTGCCGCGGCGCGTGCGCGCCCTGTGCGCTTTGGTACTTCAGGGGTTGGTTCCGCCGAACATTTCTCGGGTGCCCTTCTTGCCCGCGCCACTGGGGCAGCGCAGCTTTATCGCGTTCCCTTACGCGGCACGGCGCCGGCGCGGCAGGATTTACTCGCTGGGCTGATTGATATGCTGAATACGCCATGATCCTACATGAAGCCACGCAGCGCTTCGGCATACGTCCAATGAAGCTCTGCCGCGCACAAATGCAGCGCACAGGCACCCTTGTCTGCGCTATGACTCTGGCCTAACGTGTGATTAGAGAAGAAACCAGTCAGCCATTCAAATATAAGGAGACCGAGTATGGTTATCAGAACCATTGCGGGTTTGGTTTTTGCGCTTCTCTCTTTCGCAAACCTTCCCGCGCGTGCCCAGGATCGCGTTTTATTGTTGCTGGATTGGATCCCGACAGGCGAACATGCCGCCTATTTCTCAGGTGCAGCGCGCGGCGCGTGGCGGGAAAATGGGATCGAACTTTCGCTGGCCAGGGGCTATGGGTCCGGTGATACCGTCGCCAAGGTTGCTGCCGGCGTAGCCCCTTTTGGTGTCGCCGATATCAGCGCCGTTCTTGCCGCGCGTGCACGCCAGAACGCGCCGGTGCGCAGCATCATGCAGATCTATAGTCATTCGCCCCATTCCATGTTTGTGCTGCGGTCTTCCGGCATCACCAGCTTTCAGCAATTGGATGGCAAGCGGATTGCGATCACGCCAGGCAATAGCCATCGGCTGTATTTCCCCGAAGTTGCGCGCCGCGTGGGCATCAATCCTGACCGCATTCAATGGGTGAATACAGATGCATCCGCCATGGCGGCACTGATGATCACCAAACGCGTGGAAGCCGCGCCGTTTTTCGCGATCCATCACTATTATCAGAACAAGGCCGCCCGGCGCGCCGGTGAGGAGATTGTGGTCCTTCCCTTTGTTGAGACGGGCTTCGCAATCTACGCAACAACGCTCATGACGACGGATGAGGTCATTCAACGCAACCCTGATCTGGTTCGCCGCTTCCTTCGTGGCGCCGCTTCCGCCCTGACTTGGGCAAATGAAAATCAGGAACAGGCCTGCCGGTTGCATGTTCAGCGCAACCCCGAAGTCGAGTTGGATGATTGCCAAGGATCATTGCGCTCGACCATGAGCTATGTGTTCAACGACCATCAGCGCCAAACCGGGCTTGGACGGCAGGCGCCAGATCGGATGAACTTCACTTGGCAGCAGGTCGCCTCATCGCTTGAGCTGGCACCAGGCTGGAACTATAGCCAGGCCATTGATCTCAGCTTTTTGCCGTGATCAGGCTTGAGAATGTGAACAAGACCTTCCGCGGCCGTGATGGTACGGCCGTGGAGGCGCTGCGTGACATATCACTCGACATTGCCGCGGGGGAATTCGTCGCCATTGTAGGCGCTTCCGGTTGCGGCAAATCCACCTTGTTGCGGCTGGTGGCGGGCCTGGTGCCGACAAGCTCAGGCCAGGTGATCTTGGACAATGCACCGGTCACAGAACCGCGCACAGATACCGCCATGGTCTTTCAAGCGGCGACTCTGTTGCCCTGGGCGGATGTGCTGCGCAATGTGACCTTTCCGATACGCCTGATGCACCAGCATGATACGAAAACCGATGACAAGGCCCGCACCCTGCTTGCCACTGCGGGCTTGAGCGGGTTTGAAACCAAGCTCCCGCGCGAGCTTTCCGGCGGCATGCAGCAAAGGGTGGCGATTTGTCGCGCTCTTTTGCAAGAACCCCGCGTGCTGCTGATGGATGAACCCTTCGGTGCGCTGGACGCGCTGACACGGGAAGAAATGTCGCTGGAGCTTTTGCGCCTTTGGTCCGCACGCAAGATGGCGGTTATCTTCGTCACGCATTCGATCTCTGAGGCGATCCTGCTGGCCGACCGCGTGGTGGTCATGTCGCCACGCCCCGGACGTATCGCCGATATCATCAATATCTCACTGCCACGCCCACGCTCCTTTGAGCAGGAGGGCACAGAGGAATTTCAGCGTTGCGCGGCGCGTATTCGTGCATTGATCTTCAAGGGGCGCGACGCCAATGCAGCCTGACCGCAAAGCCCGGCTAACCGCCAGCCTGCCCGCATGGGGCGCGACCATTGCGCTACTCCTTATTTGGGAAATCAGCGTTCATGTCTTCCAGATCAGGGAATTCATCCTGCCGGCGCCCAGTGCCATCTGGGAAGCCTGCGTCAGCGCTTGGCCGAACTTGCTCCGGCATACTATGGCGACACTCGGCACGGTGCTGATGGGATTTTTTGCCTCAGTCATCATCAGCCTGCCGCTGGCCATGCTGATTGCCTCATCGCCCACCACCTCAGCCGCGATCTACCCGCTTTTGGTCATTACCCAATCCATCCCGAAAGTGGCCTTGGCACCCATCCTGATTGTTGC
>JBILPX010000279.1:0-4556 GCA_044373565.1 Roseomonas sp. | reverse complement strand
ATGGCAAGCTGGACAACACCCGCGGCAAAAACCCCCCAGGCCAAGGCATGGCCAGGTGTGGGCAGATAAGGCGTGAGACCCACCAGCGCCGCCATCAACAGCAGGTTGAAGAATACCGGCGCGGCGGCGGCGGCGGCGAAGCGGTCCAGGCTATTCAGCACGCCGGAAATCAGCGCGGTCATGCAAATCAGCGGCATGTAGAAAAACGTGATGCGCGTGAGTTCAACGGCCAGCGCGAATTTTTCCGGCGTAGAGGCAAAGCCAGGCGCCAGCACGCCAATCACCTGCGGCATAAAAATCAGCGCGATCAGCGTCAGCAGTGAAAGCCAGAGCATCATCAGCGTGCCCATGCGTTCCGCCATGTCGCGCGCGGCGGCGCGGCCTTCGGTGGCTAATACGCCGGCAAAGGCGGGCACAAAGGCCGCATTGAAGGCGCCCTCGCCAAACAGGCGGCGGAACAGATTGGGCAGTTTCAGCGCCACGAAAAACGCATCCGCCACCGGCCCCGCCCCAAGGCGGGAGGCAATCAGCATGTCCCGGGCGAAGCCGAGAATGCGGCTTGCCATGGTCCAGCTTCCGATGGTGAGCACGGAGCGTAGCATGGAAGGGGGTGTAGGCGGGGCCGCAGCGAAGCGAAAGGGCGCTTGTCCTGAAGGCGTGGTGCGCCTAGGTGAAGGGCTTATCCCGGCCATCGTGCCGAACCCTTCCGCGAGTAACCACGCGATACCATGATGAACGATACGAACGACCCCAACGCCCCCCAAGCGGCGGCGCCAGAACCCGCCCCCGAAGCCCCGGCCATGACCGCCGAGGAGCGCCTTTTCATGCTGGCGCAGGAGATGGAGGCTTTGCGCGACAAATGGCTCCGCTCAGAAGCCGAGATGCAGAATCTACGGACCCGCACCCAGCGCGAAGTGGCCGATGCACGAGCCTATGCCACGCAGAAATTCGCAAGCGATGTGGTGGAGGCAGCGGAGAACCTGCGCCGCGGGATCGAAGCCTTGCCGCCGGCTGCCGAGGATGAGCCCGATCTGCTGACCAAGCTCCGCGCCGGTTTTGAGGGTGTGGAGCGGTCCTTCCAGGGCATTCTTGAGCGCAATGGCGTGCAGCGCCACGACCCCAAGGGCCAGCCCTTCGATCCCGAAAAGCACCAGGCCATGGCGGAACAGCCAGCACCTGAAGGTGTGGCGCCGGGGACGGTGCTGCATGGCTGGACATCTGCCTGGACGCTCAATGGCCGGTTGTTGAAGCCCGCGATGGTGGTGGTGGCCAAGGCCGAGGGGTGATTGCGCGGGCCGTTTGGCCCAGCGCGGCCCTTCAGACGCTGAGGGCTTGAGTGATTGCCGCATTCATGGCGCGCACGCCTTCGGCTGGGCCTTGCGGGTGGTTCCAAACCGCGCCGATCACGGCCAGGAAATCGGCGCCCGCCTGAACCAACGGCGCGCAATTGGCCGCCGTGATGCCACCAATGGCGACCGAGGGAATTTCGAACATCTCATGGCACCAAGCCAGGATTTCTGGCGCGGCACGGTGGATGGTTTCCTTGGTTTCAGTCGGAAAAAAGGCGCCGAAAGCCAGGTAATCTGCCCCGACTTCGCCGGCTTCCATCGCAAGATGGCGCGAGGCATGGCAGGTGATGCCTAGGATGCGCCCTTCAAGCAGCCGCCGGGCTTCGGCGTGGTTGCCATCAGTTTGGCCGAGATGCGCGCCATCACAGCCAAGCTTTGCTGCAAGAGCCGCATTGTCATTCAGGAGAAACGCGACATCCCTGGCCGCAGCGATGGGCATAAGGATTTCCGTGGCGCGCGCGATGGTGTCTTCAGTGGCGTCCTTCAGGCGCAATTGCAGACAAGCGACATCGCCGGCATCGAGCGCAGCTGCCAAGGAATCCCGAAAGGCGAAGGGATCAAGCCGCTGAGGCGTGATGAGATAGAGCCGGCAAGGAGCTTCGGTCATGATTGGCGCCAGAGTTCAAGGTAAGCGTCACACAAGCCGGAAGGACAATTTCTGGCAAGACTGCACGATAAATAGCGGAGGGGGGCTAGGCGTACCGCGCAACTGGGGCTATTGAGCGGCCCTTCCTGCCTTGTCCCGTTCGTCTAGAGGCCTAGGACACCAGCCTTTCACGTTGGCAGCACGGGTTCGAATCCCGTACGGGACGCCACTTCCGTTTCCCAAAACATGCTCTCCCCACCTGAAGGCCCGGCAAATTCCCGTGTATTCGCAAGGGTTTTGAAATTCGCGTGGCTGGCGCGGCGTCGGAATACGCCGCGAAAATGTGCTCTCCGGGGCCAATTCTCTCCATAGCTGGCGACTTGAGTGATTTTCCAGCCAGATGGAAGTAATTGAAAAAGCTTGATAAAATTTTGTGAGCGCCTCCGGGAGTTGGAGATTTAAATGGGGGGTCTATGGTGACTGGGAGCGGAAAATCGCTGGCACTCCCCACAATTCTCCCCCGAATCGGCGGGCGCCAAGCGGCAAAGTGGGGGGCTGGAAGCCAGACGGAGTGAGGTCGATATTCTCTTCGAATAACTCCGTGCCGAACCTCTTTCTTTACGGATGATCTTAAGAGCAGCCTCATCACCCGCCGGGCATTTTCAGAAGGGTGCTTTTGAAGGCTCATCGGGGGCCGCTTCGTTTAGCCCAGTGGCATAAAGCCCGTCGGCCTCACCACACCGCTGAACCGCTTCTCTTCTTGAACTCCCCCACTGCCCAGCCGCGGGTTAGTCGGATCGCTGGACATGGCCGCACGCGAGCGACGCCAATAGAAATCGGAGATATCTTGCGCCGCCGAGGCAGCCCGCCGACCCCAGCCTGTGCAGGTTTATGACGCTCAACAAGGTTGCGGCGCCCTCAGAGGCTGAGGGCGCCGCAAAAAAAACCGGCACTGTCTTTGGGTTGCCGAGCCCACACGAAGAGACTTTTGCTTGCGAAAAGCAGCCCCTTCTCGTTCTGCTAGAGATATTATGCTAGGCATAAATAAACGGGAGGTCAAGCATGGCATCTGAACTAGTTTTCGGCTTCGACATCGGCACCACGTCGATCGGCTCCGCGGTTGTCAGAATGGACAGCAATGCCGAGACCGGCAGCATACTGCATCTAGGCGTGCGGATCTTCCCCGAGGCTCGCGACCCAGAGGGAATTCCATTGAATCAGGAACGCCGAAAGCGCCGTATGATGCGTCGCCAGCTCCGGCGTCGGCGCGTCCGGCGAAGGGATCTCAATAGCCTCTTGACTGATTCCGGCCTGCTGCCCCCCTTCACGAAGGAAATGGGCTCCCCTTGGTCCATCGCTATGGCGCAAGATCCCTGGGTTCTTCGAGCACAGGCCCTCGACAGAGCACTCAGCCCAACGGAACTTGGCCGCGTTCTTTATCACCTCGCCCAGCGCCGGCACTTCCGCGGCCGGGACTTGGAGGGGCCTGCAGCTGATCTTGCTGACAGCAAAGAAGCGCCAACCGCCGACGAGCAGAAGGCAGCTTCGCAAAGAGAGAAGGATCGCAGTACGCTAAAGGCTTCCGGACTAACACTGGGCGCCTTCATGGCCGGCATTCCTGATCGTACGGAGCGTAGGCGCGGCCACCATTTTGCCCGCGAAGATGTCAGTGCAGAGTTTCGCGCCATTATCTCGGCTCAGTTGCCGCATCATTCCAAATTGCGCGATCAAGACTTAGGCACGGCTCTTGAACAGACCATCTTTGATCAAAAGCCTGTCTTTTGGCGAAAGGCAACACTCGGGGCATGCCGTTTTATGCCTGACGCCGAGCTCGCAGCGTCTGCCTCGTGGGTTGCCCAAGAAAAGCGTATGCTGGAAAAGCTGAATAATCTCAGGATCGAAGAGGGTAATGGCCGCCCACTGGATGATCAAGAACGTGCTGCCATCCTGAATCTGCTTCGCAAGCAGGACAGGGTAAGTTGGGCAGGCATCCACCGGCACCTCAAGCTCTATTGGCGCAAACATGATCTTTCAGAAAAGCCGACATTCAATCTCCAGCGCGGAGGCGAGAAGGGTCTCGTCGGCAACCGCCTAGAAAATCGGCTTGCCACCATCATGGGCACGCGCTGGGAGACTGACCCAGCGCTGCAAGAACGCATGCGCCGCGAAATTCATGCGCGCCTCTATGCCGCTGATTATGGCCAGATCGGCGGCAGAATCGTCATTCGCCGTGAGGCCGAGAGCCTGCAGGAGCGAACCAGGGAACGCGAGCGACTGAGAGCTGACTTCGCCCTTTCTGAGCAGCAGGCCGATGAAATTGCCAAATTAAGCTTCGCCCCGGGATGGGAGCCGTTTTCAGAAGCCGCGCTGTGGCAGTTCCTTCCCCGCCTGCAACAGGGTGCCGTTTTCGGTTCGCTGCTGGCTAGTCCCGAGGAGGAAGCCTGGCGGGCCATCACCTTCCCTCAGCGCGCCCAGCCCACCGGAGCGTGGGTCGATAGGCTGCCCACGCCAGGCAACAGCCTGGAGGAAGTGGAACGCCAGAAATCCGTCCGCAACCCCACTGTACTGCGCGTGCAGAACGAGCTCCGCAAGGTCGTCAACAACCTGATCGCCGTCTACGG
>JBILPX010000035.1:0-14839 GCA_044373565.1 Roseomonas sp. | reverse complement strand
GCTTTCTGCCCTTGCCGGTGCGGGCAAGATAGAACGCCGCGCCGCCGCTGACCTGGCCGATGCCTATGGCTTCCTGCGGCGGCTTGAACATCGGCTGCAAATGGTGGCCGATCGGCAAACACATCGCCTGCCGGAAGATGAGGAAGGGATAGCGCGCATCGCATCCTTCCTGGGCTACGCCGATAGCGCCAGTTTTGCCGAGGATTTCGCGCATCATCTGCGCCGTGTGGAACAGCATTACGGGCGCATGTTTGAAGCCGAACCAACACTCGCCGCCGATGCGGTGCAGGGTGATCTGGTTTTTACCGGCGTGGAAGATGATCCCGCCACCATCGCAACGCTGCGTGCCATGGGCTACGCCAATCCCGGCAGTATCGCCGCCAGTGTGCGTGGTTGGCATCACGGCCATGCGCGCGCCATGCGCAGCGAACGCGCACGCGAATTGCTGACGGCGCTGATGCCAAGCTTGCTGGCGGCCTTCGCCAAGCAGCGCGATCCGGACGCGGCGCTTATGCGCCTTGATGCGCTGTTTGGCCGGCTGACCACCGGCGTGCAGGTCTTGAGCCTTTTGCATCGCAACCCGCCAATGCTGGAACGGCTTGCCGGGATTCTGGGTGCCGCACCGCAATTGGCGGATCATTTGGCGCATCACACGGCAGCGCTTGAAGGGCTGCTGGTGGGTGCGGGTGGCGGTGTTGGCAGCGCTGCCTCCGCCTTGCCGGCTTTGGTTAAGGAAGCGCGCTACTTCGAAGAAGCGATGGAAGCGTCCCGCAGGCTGGTGCAGGAAGGCAAATTCGACATTGACGCCGCCACACTTGAAGGCGCGATAGACCCCGATACGGCGGGGGAAGCGCGCAGCGCACTTGCCGATGCTGCGATTGCGGCGCTGCTGCCGCATGTGACGGCGGAATTCGCCGCACGGCATGGCGTGGTGAAGGGCGGGCAGCTTGCCGTTGTCGCTTTTGGTAAGCTCGGTGGGCGGGAAATGTTGCCCGGATCAGACCTTGATCTGATCCTGGTCTATGATCACGCCGCCGAAGCTGAAGCCAGCGAAGCGAAAGCCAAGCGCGGCGCGCCGCCAATCCGCCCCTTGCCGACCATTCAGTATTTCACGCGCCTTGCGCATCAAATGGTCGGCGCCATCATCGCGCCCGGCGCCGAAGGCGAATTATATGCGGTGGATATGCGGCTCCGCCCTTCAGGTTCGAAGGGGCCGGTGGCTGTCTCGCTTGGTGCGTTTCAGCGCTACCAGGCGGAAGATGCCTGGAGTTGGGAACGGATGGCGCTGACCCGCGCCCGCGTGGTGGCGGGGCCGCCGGCGCTGGCGCGACGCATTGCTGCGGCCATTCGCGCGGCATTGTCCAACCCCGAAAAGGCCAAGACCGCCATTGCCGATGCGTTGGCGATGCGCGCGCGCATGCTGCGCGAATTGCCGGGCGATGGGCCATGGGATGTGAAGCTCAGCCCCGGTGGGTTGGTGGAGGTGGAATTCATCGCCCAGGCGCTGCAATTGCACCACGCGCCGCGCCATCCGGAAGTGCTGGCCACCACCACGCGCATCGCCATCGCGAATCTGGCCAAAATCGGCGCGCTGGACGCGACGGAAGCCGAGGGGCTGATCGCAGCGGAACGGCTCTGGCGCGGCATTAGCGGCATTCTGCGCCTGAGCCTTGGCCCCTGGCGCGAGGATGCGCTGCCCGAACCCGCCGCTTCCACCGTGCTGCGTGTGGCGGGCTCGCTTTGCGCAACGCCGCCGGTTGACCTTCCGGGCCTGCGCGCTCAGATGGAAGAAAGCGCAGCCTTGGTGCGCAAGGTTTTCGAAGCCCGGCTTGGCCGGCTGGAACAGGGGGACCGGAAATGAGTGAATTGGCCGAAGGCAACAAGGCACCCGCCTTCAAAATGGCAGCAAGCGGCGGGCAGGAAGTGTCCTCAGCCGGCCTTAAGGGCAAGCCCTATTTGCTCTATTTCTACCCGAAGGCGGATACGCCGGGCTGCACCAAGCAGGCTTGCGGCGTGCAGGAAGCACTGCCCCAGCTTGGCAAGCTTGGCCTGACCGTGATTGGCGTTTCGCCCGATGCCATGCCGCCGATTGAAAAATTCGCCAAGAAATACGGGCTGGAATTTCCGCTCGCCTCAGACCCCGAACACAAGACCGCCGAGGCCTATGGCGTTTGGGTGGAAAAATCCATGTATGGCAAGAAATATATGGGCATGGAGCGGTCGAGCTTTCTGGTCGGCGCCGACGGCAAGATCGTGAAAATCTGGCGCAAGGTGAAGCCCGAAGCCCATGCGGCCGAGGTATTGGCCGCAGCAAAGACGCTTGGGTGACATGCGGGCTTCGCGGATGATCCCGCGAAGCGAAACTGTATCAAGCCAGCTTGGTGGTGCCCGCCGCGCGAATGATGCCTGCGGGCCGCGCAGCCTTTTCGGCAATGCCGCTAATGCCCTGGCGGCGGGCCAATTCGGCCCAGACTTCCTCTGGCCGAATCCCGGCATCCACCCAGATCACCACGAGGTGATAAAGCACATCGGCTGATTCCAGCACCGTCGCGTCGCGATTGCCGAGGGTAGCTTCAATGACGCATTCCACCGCCTCCTCGCCGAATTTCTGCGCGACCTTGGCAGTGCCGCGCGCCATCAACCGCGCGGAATGGGACGAAGCCACATCGCCCACAAGGCGCCGCTGTTCCACGGTTTGCCAAAGCTGATCCAGAACCATGGCATTGGCGCCGGCGGGCGCAACAATGAGCGGTCGTTGTACCCGCGCTTCCATCTTGCGGACGCGTTTGGGGGGTTTCGCAGCTTTTACCTTGATTCCGCCTGGCAGCGGCAGCGCCACCTTTTTCTTCGCGGCTTTTGCAGCTTTCAGCTTGGCGGGTTTTGTGGATTTAGCCATTCACGCGGCCTCCTGCCGATGTGGGACGGGGCGGATGGGTAGGCCCGCAGCCGCAAGCGCGGCTTTGGCCTCGGCAATCCGGAAGACCCCGTAATGGAAAACACTGGCGGCGAGCAGGCCCGTGGCACCGGCGCGCGCGCCATCAACGAAATGGCTCAGTTCACCGACACCGCCGGATGCCACAATCGGCAACCGCGTGGCGGCGCGCACCGCCGCTGTCAGTTCAAGGTCAAAGCCCTGCTTGGTGCCATCGCGATCCATGGAAGTGAGCAGGATTTCGCCTGCGCCGAGTGCCTCAACCTGTTTGGCCCAGGCGATGGCATCAATGCCGGTGCCGCGCCGCCCGCCATGGGTGAAAACCTCCCAACCACCGCCCACTTCGCGTCGGCGCGCATCAATCGCGACCACGATGGCCTGGCTGCCGAAAGCCTCAGCCGCACGGCGCACCAGATCAGGGTCTGCGACCGCGGCGGAATTGATGGAAACCTTATCTGCGCCGGCCAGCAAAAGCCGGCGCGCATCTTCTACGCTCCGCACGCCGCCACCGACCGTCAGCGGGATGAAAACCTCGGCCGCCGTGCGGGAAACCACATCCAAGATCGTATCCCGGTTTTCGGCGGATGCCGTGATGTCAAGGAAGGTGATCTCATCAGCACCTTCGCGGTCATAATTGCGCGCCTGTTCCACCGGGTCCCCGGCGTCGCGCAGCTCCACGAAGTTCACGCCCTTAACGACGCGACCATCCTTAACATCCAAGCAGGGAATGACACGAAGAGCGAGCAAGGGTCCTCAACGGGATTTGTAGTTGCGGGGCATGAGGCCATGGCTGGTCCTTCACGAGAAATCGCGATGCGCCGGAATGATCTCCTGGTCAAGCCCCGAATGGCAAGGCTTGCAGCATGGCGCGGACAGCGCCACATCTCCCCAATGGCTAGAAAGGGCAAAGCCGCCGCCAAGGGTGGCGATTATCTGACCGGGCATTTGCTGATTGCGATGCCAGGCATGGCAGACCCGCGCTTTGCGCAAAGCGTGGTGTGCCTGTGCAACCATTCCGCCGAGGGGGCCATGGGGCTGATGCTTAATCGCCCGATCGAAGGCTTGGGTTTTGACAAATTGCTGAAGCAGCTTGGCTTGAAGCCTGTGCCTTCGCAGCGCCAAATCCGGATGGTTTCCGGCGGTCCGGTGGAAGCCGGGCGCGGCTTTGTGCTGCATACGGATGATTGGTCCGCCGAGGGCAGCCTGGCCTTTGGCGCGGGCCTCGCCATGACCGCGAGTGTTGAAGTCTTGAGCGCGATCGCCGCCGGTGGCGGCCCAAGGCAGGGGTTGCTCGCACTTGGCTATGCCGGCTGGGCGCCCGGCCAATTGGATCAAGAAATCCAGCGCAATTCCTGGCTGAGCGTGCCAGCGGATGAGGCGCTGCTATTTCATGAGGATGCCGGCACAACCTGGCAGGCGGCACTCGCTAAGTTGAAGGTGCACCCGGCGTGGCTGTCTTCGGCTGCTGGGCATGCGTAAGGGTTTTTGAAACATGCAAATTGCCGCTATCCCGTTTGAAACCACCGATTGGGCGGGTGTTGAGCCCACACGCCATGCAGGCGTTACCGGGGAAGCGCTTTGGCGTACCCGCCATGTCGGCCCGGCAGAAAACCCGATCCGCGTGCGCATGGTGGAATATTCGCCGGGTTATGTTGCCGATCATTGGTGCCAGAAGGGCCATGTACTGCTGGTGCTGGAAGGCGAATTGGAAACCACGCTTGCGGATGGGCGTGTTTTTTTGTTGAAGCCCGGCATGTCTTATCAGGTGGCAGATGGGGCGGAGGCGCATATGTCGCGCACCGCCATTGGGGCCAAGCTGTTCATTGTGGATTGAAGGCTTGGCGCCGCTGCCATGATGGCTGTTTCTGGGACGACACATCCCGGCTGACGCGCCCGCTTGCCTAACCGCCCCAATCAAATCTAGCCTACACCCCAAGAATTTTTGTCGCAGAAAAGGGAGGCGGGGATGCAACGCAGGGATTTTGTCGCGGGTACCGCGCTTTTGGCAGCGCCCGCCATGGTGCAGGCGCAAGCTTTCAGCAATTGGCCCGGCGCGCGCCTGGTCAGAATCATTCACCCATCACAGGCTGGCGGCGCGGCATGACCGCGCAGCGCTTGCCCGCGCAAACGCGCGAAAGCCTGGATGCCGCCCAGCAGGCGGTTTGGGATCGCATGGCATCCGGCGCGCGTGGCGGCGTTAAAGGCCCCTTTCAGGCGCTGATCACTAGCCCCGAGCTTTGTGCGCGCGTGGAACAGCTTGGCGTTTTTGTACGCTTTGAATGCAGCGTGCCGATGCGGCTGCGTGAACTCGCCATTTTGTGCGTCGGCCACCACTGGAAGGCGGCCTATGAATGGTTTGCCCATGCGCCGATTGCGGAAAAGCAGGGCGTGCCGGCGGCGGTGATTGCGGCGATTGGCCGTGATTCGGAAAAAATCCCCTTTGATTCCGATGCGGATCGGGTGGTGGTGGAATTCGTGCGCGCCGTGCTGCGCACCGGCAAGGCGCCGGATGCGCTGTATCAGCCCGTGCGTGATCTGCTGGGCGAAAAAGGCGCGGTCGAGCTGACGGGGCTGATTGGCTATTATTCGCTGCTGGCGATGCAGCTGAATGTGTTCCGTGTGGAGCCGCCGGAAGGGACTGCCATTCCCTGGTGGTGAGAGCGGCGCGAAAAAGCGCCCCAAGGGCACGGCAGAAGCCGTTCAGTAGCTCAGGGTCGGAAGAGCCCCGCCGCCCGCGCCGCTTGGCTTGCCAGCGCCACCATCAGCGCGAAGTTCGGCATGGGCACGCCCAAATCGCGCCCAAGCTGCAAGGGCGCGGTGAAAAGCGCGTCAATTTCCATTGGCCGGCCCAATTCCAGATCCTGCAGGATGGAGGGTTTGTGTGCGGTTTCGCCAAAGCGGCGCATTCGCACTTCGCCGGGCACTTTCAGATCATGGCCAAGGGCGCGCGCCAGTGCCGTGCCTTCATCGGAAACCCTGATGCCGGCTTTAAAGATTGCAGGATCGCTGAGCGTTACTTTCATATCCTGGCGAGAGAGCAGGCAAAGCGGCCCCACCACCATATTGCCGAGCAGCTTGCCCCAGATGCGATGGCGGATATTCCCCACGGCTTCGGTGGGCATGCCGCCTGCACTCAGCAGCGCCGCCAGCGCCTGGGCACGAGGGGAAACAACCCCCCCCGGCTCCCCCAGAAAAAGCTTCAGGTCAGCGTGTTCCGAGATAATGATGCCAGGTGCCGCCACCGCACTCGCGGCATAGATCACGCCGCCGATGGTACGCTCAAGGCCGATGGCGCGGCGCAGCGCATCATGGGGGTCCAGCACTGCCAGGCGCTTGCCTTCCAGCGCGCCGCCAATGCCATCGAAATACCACCAGGGAATGCCATTCATGATGAAGGCAACCGGCGTATCGGGCCCGAGCAAAGGCGCGATCCCCGCCGCCACAGCAGGTAACGCGGGCGCCTTTACCGTGACCAGCACGGCATCTACGGGGCCGATCTCAGCGGCGCTTTCCGCAGCCTGCACCGGATAGGTCTGGTCGCCTTCGGCGGAGCGCAGCGTAATGCCCTGTTCCCGCATCGCGGCCAGATGCGCGCCGCGCGCAATCACACTGACCTCGGCCCCCGCCGCAGCAAGGCGCGCCGCCAGATGCGCGCCGATGGCACCCGCGCCATAGACGCAAATGCGTTTCACGGCGCGTGGTCGCGCAGTTGCGCGCAGATGGAAGCACCGGCGGCGACAAGCTGATCCACAATACGCGCGCCATGCGCCGCATTGGCGCCGCGCGGGTCGGGGGCAGCAACGCCGCCGGGCGCCACTTCCGCCACCCACATCGGCACGGCGAATTCCACACCATGGGCACGAATGGCGCCAAAGCCTGTTGGCGGCACACCCAGATAAGGCCCTGTCGCATCACGTGGCCGTGCTGCTTCGGGGCGGCAGAGTTCAGGCTTCAGCGCCATGGTGACGGAAGCGACGGGATCTCCACCATGGCCAAAGGTGATGGGCTGCCCGCCCAATTCGCCATGCAGCTTGCCCGCTTCCCGCCAGAGATGCAGTGCCGGAATGATAACGCCATGCCGATGGCGCATGCTGCGCGCGGCGGTATCGGCCGGCGCGATGGTGCCGGCATGGCCATTCACGATCATGATGCGCCGCGCGCCGATTTTGATGAAGGCTTCTGCCATTTCCTCGATCACGGCGGTGAGTGTCGCGACCGAAAGCGTGATGCCGCCAGCGACACCGGCGAAGAAATCCTCGCCACCAAAGGGAATGGCCGGTGCCACCAGCGCATCCGCGCCCTTGGCGTAAGCGGCGGCGGCAATGCGGCAGGCGATGTCTTCCGCGACCAGATAATCGCCCATCGGCAAGGCAGGGCCATGGGTTTCCAGACTGCCCATGGGCAGGATGGCAACCGCCCCGGCGGCGAAGCGGGAAGCGACCTCAGGCGCGGTCAATTCCGCGATGCGATGCGCGCTCATGCCAGCAAATCCAAAGCGGCGCGTGATAGCGCCTGCACGCCCAGGCCGATGCTGCGCTCATCGGGTTGGTAAAAGGCATTATGCAGCCGGTCATCGCGGCCTGGCTGGCCGGAGCCGATGCGCAATTGGAAGGAAGGCGCCACCGCGGCGAATTCCGCGAAATCCTCAGCGCCCATGGAGGCTTCGCCCTCGCTGATCACATCACCCATCTGGCGGCGCACCGCGGCAATCACCGGGTCCAACACGCGATCATCATTCACCAGCGGCGGTACCTTGCGGACATAAGTCATTTCCGTCTTCACGCGCATGGAAATGCCAATGCCCTGAGCCAAGCGCCGCAAGGCTGCTTCGGCGATGTCGCGTGATTCATGATGCAGTGTGCGCACCGTGCCCTTCAGATGCACGCGTTCGGGGATGATGTTGTAGGTGGTGCCGCCTACAAACTGCCCGATGGTCACCACCGCTGGATGCAGTGGCTTGATTTCCCGGCTGACCACGGTTTGCGCTTCCTGCACAAAGGCCGCCGCCGCCACAATGGGGTCAATTGCCGCGTAAGGATGCGCGGCATGGCCGGATTTGCCCTGGATGATCAGGTCAAACCGGTCAGACGCCGCAAGGCAGGCGCCGCGCACATAACCAAAGCTACCCACTGGCATATCCGGGTGGTTGTGAAAGCCAATCGCCATATCAATGCCATCCGCCGCGCCATCGGCGATCATGGCCGCTGCCCCTTCCAGCACTTCTTCCGCCGGCTGGAAGATAAGGCGCACTGTCCCGGCAAGCTGCGGCGCCAAATCCTTCAGTACCGCTGCCACACCCAAAAGGGTCGAGGTATGGATATCATGTCCGCAAGCATGCATTTGCCCAGCGATTTCGCTGGCAAAGGGTAGCGCCGTTTCTTCATGGATCGGCAGCGCATCCATATCTGCGCGGATGGCGAGTGTGGGGCCGGGGCGACCGCCCTTGATTTCGACAATTACCCCGGTGCGCCCCACGCCGGTGCGCGGTGTCAGGCCAAGGCGCGTCAATTCCGCCGCCACAATCCCGGCGGTGCGGGTTTCCTGAAAAGCCAATTCCGGATGCGTATGGATATCGCGACGGATTTCAATCAGCCGCGGCGCCACTGCCTCGGTCGCTTCGCGGATGCGGGTTTCGGGGTCATTCGGCAGGCGGTCACCATGCGGCATGGGGCGGTTCCCTTTGTGGGCTTGGGTTTCCCCCGGATGATCGGCCCTTGTGTTGACCGAGGCAAGGCTTGCGCGACCCTCGCTTGCCGAGGCTTCGCTGCCATGCAATAGAAAAGCCATAAAAATGGGGGCCAACGGATGAGGAGCGTTGCACGCCGCAGCGTCGTATTGGGTATTGGCGCGTCGCCGCTTTTGGCGATGGGCGCGCATGCGCAAGGGGCTTGGCCGTCCCAATCCATCCGCCTAGTGGTGCCTTTCGCGCCCGGCGGCACAACGGATTTGGTCGCGCGGCTGATTGCCGCGGGTCTGCAAGAAAAGCTTGGCGTTTCCATTGTGGTGGAAAATCGCGCCGGTGCCGGCGCCACGCTTGGCAGTGAAACCGTCGCCCGTGCCGCGCCTGATGGCTATACCCTGATCATGTCCAATATCGCGAGCCACGCGATCAGCCCAGCGGTTTATGGCGGCAAGGTGCGCTATGATCCGGTGAAGGATTTCGCCCATATTGCGCTGGTGGTCAGCAACCCTACCGTTTGGGTCGCCAATCCGCGCGCCGGCATCCGCACCATGGCCGATGTGGCGGCGCGCGCGAAAAGCGCGAGCGGCTTGCAAGTGGCGACCTCGGGCGCTGGGTCGTCCAACCATCTTTTGGTCGTGCAAATGAGCCGCCAGATCGGCACGGAAATCACCCATGTGCCCTTCCGTGGCGCGGGGCCTGCCATGCAGGCGGTGATCGCGGGTCAGGTGCCGATGATGTCAGACAGCCTGCCTTCCGCGGCATCACATATAAAGCAGGGGTCGGTGATTGCGGTGGGCATGTGCTCGGCTGAGCGGCATCCTTCCTTCCCGGATGTGCCGACCTTCCGGGAACAGGGCTTTCCGCTGGAATCCGATTCCTGGTTTGGGCTTTCCGCGCCGGCGGGCACGCCGGCGCCGATCATTGCAAGGCTGAACCGGGATGTGCTGGCGCTGCTGCAAACCGCCGATATCAGGAACCGCTTTGCAGAGCTTGGCGGCACGCCTGGGACTTTCTCGGCGGCAGATTACAACAGCTTCATCATTAGGGAGGTGGCCAAATGGGCGCCCTTGGTGCAGGCTGCCGGCGCAACGGCGGATTGACCGGAGCATTTTCAAGCCAAATGGTGTCACTTGGCGGCTCAGAAAATGCGATGAAATAAGGGCTTAGGGCGTGTCACATGAACGAAGGTGATGGTAGCACGCACTAAGTCGCAATAGGGCCGAAAGGCTTGGGGGCAAGGCTGACCCGAAGGGTCAAGACAGGGTGGAAGACGGAAATGAAACTTAACACGAAAGATTTGCTGTCGGCGGGGCTGTTCATCGCCTTTGCTGTCGTTGGACTTTGGCTGAATCAGGACCATAATCTGGGCACGGCGCGGCGAATGGGTCCTGGCTATATGCCCATGCTGACCTTCTGGCTCTTGATCGGCCTTGGCTCCTTCGTTCTTGTCAGCGGTCTATTCAATGGGCCTGATCCGCTTACGAAATGGTCATCCGCCGAAATCGGCTTCCTGATTGCGGGCGGCGTCGTCGGCGTGGCGGCTGGTATGATTGCGGCGCGCATTCCGGGCTTCCCATCTGCGGGCTGGAATGCGCTTGGGATCGGTCTGTTTGTGGGCTGCCTCGTGGCAGCAATTCCGCCCGGATGGCGAGCCCTGTTCTTGCCCAGTGCCGCCTTCACGCTTTTTGGGTTGGTGCTGGAACCGCTCGGCTTTCTTGTCGCTATCACGGTCACCGTCATATGTGCAGCCCTCGCGGATAAGGAACACCTGGAACGACCTTTGGGCGTCGTCGGACTGATCGCGTTTCTATGCGCACTCTGCTGGGGTATCTTCATTCGCTACCTTGATATCCGCGTGCCGCTCTGGCCGCAGCTCTAATCGGGAAGGCAAAACACCATGGATCTTCTTGCCAATCTCGCGCATGGCTTCGGCGTTGCGCTGACCTTCAACAACCTGCTGTTCTGCCTGATCGGCTGCATCATCGGGACTGCGATCGGCGTTTTGCCGGGCATTGGCCCGGTTGCAACCATTTCGCTGCTGCTGCCGATCACCTTTGGTCAGCCGGCCACCACGGCCATCATCATGCTGGCCGGGATTTACTATGGCGCGCAGTATGGCGGTTCAACTACCGCTATTTTGCTGAATTTGCCCGGTGAGGTCAGTTCGGTCGTCACAACGCTTGAAGGCTACAAGATGGCCCGGCGCGGGCGTGCCGGCGCCGCGTTGTCAATTGCGGCCTTAGCATCCTTCTTCGCGGGCTGCGTTTCTACCGTGCTGGTGGCGGCTTCTGGGCCGCTGCTCACTTCGGTCGCGCTATCCTTCGGGCCGGCGGATTACTTCTCCCTCATGCTGCTCGGCCTGATCATCTCGGCTGTGTTGGCGCAGGGGTCGGTGGTGAAGTCCATCGGCATGGTGGTGTTTGGTGTGTCGCTCGGCTTGGTCGGCACCGATGTGCAGACTGGCCAGCAGCGCTTCACCTTCGGCATTCCTGAGCTTTCCGATGGTGTTGGCTTTGTGTCCATCGCCATGGGCATGTTCGGTATCGCTGAAATCATCCTGAATTTGGAAAAGCCTGAAGCGCGCACCGTCATGACGGGCAAGGTCGGCAGCCTGATGATGACGCGGGAGGAAGTAAGGCGGTCCATCCCAGCCGTGCTGCGCGGCACCACGGTGGGCAGCTTGCTGGGCATTCTGCCCGGCGGTGGCGCGGCGCTGGCTTCCTTCGGTTCCTACATGATGGAACGCAAAGTCTCCAAGGGGCGGCATGAATTCGGCACCGGCGCCATTGAAGGTGTTGCGGGCCCCGAAGCTGCCAATAACGCGGCTTCGCAAACCTCCTTCATCCCGCTGCTCACGCTTGGCATTCCAGCCAATGCGGTGATGGCGCTGATGGTGGGCGCGCTGATCATTCAGGGCATTCAGCCGGGTCCGCGCATGGTGGAAGCACAGCCTGACCTGTTCTGGGGGCTGATTGCCTCCATGTGGCTTGGCAACCTCATGCTGCTGGTCATCAACCTGCCGATGATCGGGCTTTGGGTGAAGCTGCTGGCGATTCCCTATCGCCACATGTATCCCGCGATCCTGATCTTCTGCGCGATTGGGGTCTATTCGCTTTCGAACAATGTGTTCGATGTGTATCAGACCGTGTTCTTCGGCCTGTTCGGCTACCTTTGTTCCAAGCTGCGGCTGGAACCGGCGCCGATGCTGATTGGCTTCGTACTGGGGCCGATGATGGAAGAACATCTGCGCCGCGCCATGCTGCTTTCGCGCGGTGACGTCATGGTGTTTGTCCAGCGCCCAATCAGCGCCACCATGCTGGCGATTGGCGCCATCGCCCTGATCGCGATGGTGCTGCCCAATATCCGCAAGGGTAAGGATAAGGCGCTGCAGGAATAGCGGCGGCGCCAGCCACCCAATCAGGCCGGCCCTATGCAAGTGGGGCCGGCTTTTTCTTTGGGCGTTTCCCTTTCTGCGTTTCTGCGTTAACCCCCAACTGCGCTTTTGATGTTTGAGGACTTGTATCATGCCCCCGCTTTCCGCCCGTCTTTCCCCGGCCTTGCAGGTTGTGACCGCTGCCGTGCAGAAGGCGGGTCGCCGGTTGCTGCGCGATTTTGGTGAGGTGGAGCAGCTTCAGGTCAGCGTGAAGGGGCCATCCGATTTCGTCTCTACTGCCGATCTCCGCGCTGAACAGACGCTCAAGGAGGAATTGTCCAAGGCCCGCCCCGGCTTTGCCTTTCTGATGGAAGAATCCGGCGCCTCAGGCCCGGATGATTGGGAATGGCGCTGGGTGGTGGACCCCTTGGATGGCACCACCAATTTCCTGCATGGAATCCCACATTGGGCGATCAGCGTGGGCGTGGAAAAGCGCATCTCTGCCGATAAGACTGAACTGGTCGCGGGCGTCATCTATAACCCGGCTTCGGATGAGATGTTCTGGGCCGAAAAGGGCGTTGGTGCTTTCCTTAACGACAAGCGCCTGCGGGTTTCCGGCCGGAAGGACATGCGGGAGGCACTGTTCGCCACCGGCATCCCCTTTGGCGGCGTGGCCCGCAAGGCGGAATTCAGCACCACCCTTAATAAACTGATGCCCCAGGTGGCCGGCGTCAGGCGCTTTGGCGCGGCGGCGCTTGACCTCGCCTGGGTGGCGGCGGGGCGATATGATGGGTTTTGGGAATTGGGGCTGAAGCCCTGGGATATCGCCGCCGGGTTGGTGTTGGTGCGCGAAGCCGGCGGTTTTGTGAGTGACCCGGATGGCAATGACCCCTACCCATCGGGCATGGTGGTTTGCGGTAATCCGACACTTCAACCGAAGTTGCGTGAGGTGGTGGCCGAGGGCATCGCCGCCGTGAAGGCGCATCAGGCGGCGGGATGAGCAAGGGAAGGGCTCACCTTTCCAGGCGGGCTGCCTTGGCGGCGGGCTTTGGCTTGCTGGGCTTGCCTGCGCGGGCGGAAGCGCCGGATCAGGCGCTGCCACCAGACCCTATGCCAGCACCGCCACCGCCCGTGCAATTGACTCCGCTTCGCCCGCAAACGCCGCAAGCCGTGGCTGGGCCTTTGCAGGGGCTGCAAACGCTGCCCCAGGGGGCCTTTCGCTTACGCATGACAGGCACAGACCTGACAGCCGCACAAACCGCTTCCATACAGGCGCTGGCCCGGAACTTGGCCGCCCTGCCCCAAGGCAGAATCACGGTGGAAGCCCAGGTGGCCGGCCCGTCGGAGGATGTCTCGGCTGCAAGGCGGCTCAGCCTGGCGCGCGCCCAGGCGGTGAAATCGGCCCTTATTGCGGGCGGGCTGACGCCGACACGAATTGACCTTCGCCCGCTTGGCCGCCTGTCCTCCCCGCAAGATGCGGTGGACATCCTGCCCCCCGGCGTGGCAAGCCCGAATACGGAGGCACGGCGATCATGACCCAGCCAACGATCTATCTCTGGCGTATGGTGATTTTCCTGGTGGCGGTTGGTGGCATTGCCGCCATGCTGGCGCCGGATTTGATCCATGCCTTTCAGGCCAATCCCCTGCTGAATGGCGTGATCCTGGCCGTGCTGCTGTTTGGCATTGGCATGTGCTTCGACCAGGTGCTGTCGCTCAGGCGCGAAGTGGCCTGGGTGGAGGGCTTCCGCGCGCCCAAGGATGGGCTTTCCGCCCGTCAGCCGCGCCTGCTGGTGCCGATGGTTTCCATGCTGTCAGGCCGGCGGAATGACCGGGTTTCGCTCTCAGCCTCCGCGATGCGGAGCGTGTTGGATGGGCTGCAATCGCGGCTTGATGAACGGCGCGAACTTTCGCGCTACGTCACCGGCCTGCTGATTTTCCTGGGCCTGCTTGGTACTTTCTGGGGGCTGCTGCTGACCATTGCGTCCATTGCGGATGTGATCGGGGGCATGTCGGTCGGCTCCGGCGATTTGAATGTGCTGTTTGAGCAATTGAAAACCGGACTCGCCAAACCTTTGCAGGGGATGGGTACGGCGTTTTCCGCCTCCATGCTTGGCCTTGCCGGCGCGTTGGTGGTTGGGTTTTTGGACTTGACGGCGGGGCAGGCGCAGAACCGTTTTTTTAATGATCTGGAAGAATGGCTGGCCGGGCTGACGCGGCTTTCTTCCGGCATTCTGGGCCAGGAAGGGGAGGGCAGCGTGCCCGCCTATGTTCAGGCATTGCTTGAGCAGACCGCGGAAAATCTCGAAACCCTGCAATCCACCATCGCGCGTGGCGAGGATGGCCGCGCTGCCACATCCCAGGCGCTGATGACGCTGACCGAACGCATGACCGTGCTGACCGAACAGATGCGCGCCAATAACACGCTGATGCGCCGCATTGCCGATGCTCAGGATGGGCTGGCGCCGGCCATGACGCGGCTCGCTGAAAGCCAGGCGGATCGGAGTGAGACGGAAGCGATGCGCGGGCATTTGCGCAATCTGGAAATCTATATGGCGCGTCTGGTTGAAGAAACGGGGCAAGGCCGCGCGCAATCCACCAATGACATCCGCAATGAGATCAAGATCCTGACCCGCACCATTGCCGCCATCGCGGAGGAACAGCCGCGGTGAGGAACGGAGCATTTTCAAGCCAAGCGAGATCGCTTGGCGACTCGGAAAATGCGATCAAACGTCTGGTTAGAGCATTTTCAAGCCAAGCGAGATCGCTTGGCGACTCGGAAAATGCGACTAGACATTGGGCTAAAGTCGTGTTGGGGCGGCCCAGCGCCGCCCCAACCCCCAAGGTGGTGTTA